>JBAPYY010000500.1:0-5499 GCA_049284975.1 Occallatibacter sp. | reverse complement strand
GGACAAGGCTGCGTTGAAGAAGCTGAATGAAGAGGAGGCGAATCTTTCCACTGCCTACACTTCGAAGCTGCTGGCCGCGACCAAGGATGCGGCGTTTGTGACCAGGGACAAGCAAGCACTGGCGGGTCTGAGCGACGCGCAACTGGCCGCGGCAGCGCAAGCCGCTGTGGATCGCGAAGTGGATGGCTGGGTGCTTCCTCTGCAGAACACTACGCAGCAGCCAGATCTGCAGTTGCTTACAAATCGCGCCACGCGGCAATCGCTTTTCGAGGATTCGTGGAATCGTGCAGAGCGCGGCGGCACGAATGACACGCGCGATATTATCGCCCGTCTGGCACAACTGCGTGCGCAGAAAGCCAAATTACTCGGCTACCCGAACCACGCGGCATGGAAGCTGGCAGACCAGATGGCCCGCACGCCGGAAGCGGCACTCAAATTCATGGACGCGCTAGTGCCCGCGGCGACCGCCAAAGCTCAGGGCGAGGCGAAAGATATTCAGGCGCTCATCGATGCGCAACATGGAGGATTCTCCATCGAGCCATCGGACTGGAACTTCTATTCCGAGCAGGTGCGGAAGGCAAAATACGACCTAGACGCGGCGCAGACTCGGCCCTACTTCGAGTTGAATAATGTGCTGCACAACGGCGTCTTTTACGCGGCGCACGAACTTTACGGGATTTCATTCAAACAGCGCACTGACATTCCGGTTTACAACCCGGATGTGCAGGTTTATGAGGTCTCTGACGCCGACGGCAAGCCTCTGGCCCTCTGGTACTGCGACTATTTCAAGCGCGACAACAAGAACGGCGGAGCGTGGATGGACGAATTTGTCGGCCAATCCAAGCTTCTGGGCACGCTGCCCGTGGTTTACAACGTGGCTAACTTCACCAAGCCAGCTCCGGGCGAGCCTGCGCTGATCAGCTTTGACGACGTGACAACGATGTTCCACGAGTTCGGCCACGGCTTGCATGGAATGTTCGCCAACGCCACATATCCCACTCTTTCTGGAACCAACGTACCTCGCGATTTTGTCGAGTTTCCGTCGCAGTTCAACGAGCACTGGGCGAGCTATCCGGCGGTCTTCGAGCACTATGCGAAGCACTACAAAACTGGCGCGCCGATGCCTGCGGAGCTGGCCGCAAAAATCAAGAAGGCGGCAACCTTCAATCAGGGGTACATGCTGACCGAAATTCTGGCCGCGGCAGAGCTGGACATGCAGTGGCACACCATCGCGCCCGATGCGCCGCTCCAGAATCCCGACGCGTTTGAGACCGCAGCGCTTACTAAGACGCACCTGCTGCTCGGAGCGGTGCCGCCTCGCTATCGCTCCAGCTACTTCTTGCACATCTGGGGCAATGGTTATGACGCCGGCTACTACGCATACCTGTGGTGCGAGATGCTGGACGACGATGCCTTCCAATGGTTTGAAGATCATGGCGGGCTGACGCGGGCCAACGGCGATCGCTTCCGCCAGATGGTGCTCTCGCGGGGCAACACCGAAGACCTTGCAAAAATGTATGCGGCGTGGATCGGAGCGGAGCCCAAGATTGGCCCGATGCTCAAGGATCGCGGGCTGGAACCGGCAACGAATCCCAAATAACGGGAGCCCCTGCATCTTGATTTTGAGATGCGGGGCCCCTACTTGGCCCCTACCCCTCTACTGTGCGTTTCAACTGGCCGCAGGCGGCGTAGATGTCGCGCCCGCGCGGCTTGCGCACATAGGTGGGAATCTTCAAGCCGGCCAACGTGTCGCGAAAGGCTTCTACTGCCTCAGGCTTTGGCGTGGTGTAGCTGATGCCGGGGCCGGGGTTCCAGGCAATAAGGTTCACCTTGGCGGGCAAGCCGGTGCGGCGAACGAGGCGCGCTACTTCGCGGGCGTCTTCAGGCCGATCAGTGACGCCGCCCAGCAGAACATATTCAAACGTGATGCGTTCGCGCGGGCGAAGCTTGACCTGGCGCACGGCATCAACCACAGCCTGAATGGGCCACTTGCGGTTGATGGGCATAATCTCGCCGCGAATGGTGTCGTTGGGCGCGTTCAGGCTAATGGCCAGCTTGGGGCGAAACTCGGCTGGCTCAGTGGCAAAGCGTTCGATGCCGGGAACAATGCCGCTGGTCGAGACCGTCATGCGCTGCGGACTCAAGCCGACCTCGCGGACGAGCAGGCGCACCGCGGCCATGAAGTTGTCATAGTTCAGGAACGGCTCGCCCATGCCCATGAAGACCAGGTTCACGCGGTCGCGGCCCACCTCGATGCTGTGACGGTCAAAAACTGCCAGTACCTGACCGGCAATCTCTCCAGTGCTCAGGTTCCTCTGGAAGCCAAGTTTTGCCGTGAGGCAGAACTGGCAGTTTACCGCGCAGCCAACCTGGCTGGAGATACACAGGGTAGCGCGCCACCTGCTCCCCTCGCGCCTTGTTTCTTCGTCGCGAACGGGCGCTGACTGAGGTCTGCGCTCTCCTGCCCTTTCCGCTAAAGGACGCGGAAAGGATGGGGCACCCCGTTCTAGTGGGTCGTCTGCATCGCTGCCGTCGCCGGATTCCCCGCCATCCCCCTCGGGCATCCAGACGGTTTCCACTGTTTCAGCCGCTCCAACGACGCCATCCCGGCTCGTGCCCTCCACCAGATAACGCTCGGTTCCATCTACGGACTGAAATAACTGGGCAATCTTTGGCCGGCCCACAAACCAGCCCTGGTCGACAACCCGCTGACGCAACGGTTTTGGTAATGTTGTGATTTCACTTAATTCTGTAATCCTTTGACGATACAAGGCTTCCGCCAACTGCTGCCCGCGCCAGGCAGGCTCGCCTGTCTCCACCATACAAGCCGCCAGGGCCTCCGCGTCCAGGCCGAAAAGCCTCCGGCCCTGCGCAATCGCACGGCTTGTGCCTCCCGGGCCAGAGTCGCCCAAACGCACGAGTTGGCCATAATCTTCGCTCATAGCTAGGGTCAGAATAGAGCATTTCTCCTTTGGCGGCATTTATCCCGAGCAATCCGCCTCGTGCCTTGCAAGCCCGCATTGACCTACAATCAAAGGCAGGGGGATGATGACCAACGAGCGAAATCTTCGCCGCACCGAGCTGCCGAGCGGCCTGATCGTTCTGACGGAGCGCATGGAGTACATGCGTTCGGTGGCCATGGGCGTGTGGATCAAATCTGGCTCCCGCTGTGAGCCCGCCGAGGCCAACGGCATCTCCCATTTTGTGGAACACATGCTTTTCAAGGGCACGCACTCGCGCTCCGCACAGCACATTGCACGCGAAATGGACTCGATTGGCGGCAACCTGGACGCCTTTACCGGCAAGGAGACCATCTGTTTTAACGTCAAGTCGCTGGCCGAACATGTGCCCATTGCGTTGGACGTCCTGGCGGACCTGGTGCTCAACCCGGTCTTTGCCGAGCCGGAGATCGAGCGCGAGCGCGGCGTGATTCTGGAAGAGATAAAGATCGACGAGGACAACCCGGACCTGCTGGTTCACGAACTTTTCATGCAGTCCTTCTGGAAGGACCATCCGTTGGGCTGGCCGATTCTGGGCACCTCAAAGACGGTGGGCAAGCTGGGTCAGCAAAGCCTCTTCGATTACCACAGCGACCGCTTTCACGGCGGAAACATGATCTTCGCCGCAGCCGGAAACCTGGATCACGACCGCTTCGCAGAAGAAGTCGCGCAGAAATTCTCCACGTTGGCCGCCGGGGCCACGCTCCACGAGCTGCCCGCGCCTGCATCTGCAGCGCGCATTGTGCTGCGAAATAAAAAATCCCTGGAGCAGGTGCAGATCTGCCTCGGCGTTCCGGCACCGCCCATCACCGACGAAAACCGCTACACGACGCTGATTTTGAACACAGTATTGGGCGGCGGCATGAGCTCGCGCCTTTTCCAGACCATCCGCGAAGAGCGGGGGATGGCCTACTCGATTTACTCCGACCTGAGCCCATATCGCGACACCGGAACCCTTTGCGTCTTTGCCGGCACCTCGGTGGGCAAGGGCCTGGAGGTGGTAGACCTGATTCTGGACGAGTTCCGCAAGCTGAAACAGGACCTGTTAAGCGAGGAAGAGCTGACTCGCGCAAAGGATCAGGTCAAGGGCAATATTCTGTTGGGCCTGGAGAGTTCGAACGCGCGCATGGCGAATCTGGCGCGCCAGGAGATGTACTTCCACGAGTTCATCAGCGTGGAGGATATTATCGCTCGCATCGGCGAGGTGAGCGCGACGCAGGTGCAGGCTATGGCGCAGCGACTTTTCGATCCCGCGCGCATCGCTGTAACCCTGCTGGGACGTCTGGACGGAGTCAAACTGAGGCGCGCAAATCTGGCGTGTTAAGAACAGGGACTAAGGACTATGGACTAGGAACTAGTTCGTGGGAGTCTAACATTTGAGGCAACTATCAATTGTCTTGGCGCGGCTCAGGGAAATTCCATTCAGGTGCCGGAAGCTCGTTGATCTAGTGCTGCCACTGGTCCCTAGTCCCTACGTCCCTAGTCCCTGCATTTGAGCGCCCCATTTCCCTTTAGCGTCCATACGTTGTAGGATTTTCTCGAATGGGCCGGAGTCTCTCGGCTGCTTCCAAAGGAATTGGAATCCCATGAATCGCAAGAACTCGAACTGTTCCGCACGACGCTCTTTTCAGCATAACGGCTTTACATTGATGGAATTGCTGATTGTCATGGCGATCATTACGGTCCTCATGCTGATCGGCTTTCCTACTTACCGCAGCGTCATGAAGCACTCCCGCGAGCTTTCTGCGAAGAAGTCGATGCAGACCATTCAGCAAGCGGAGATGATGTACTCGACGAACTACCCGAGCAAGGGATTTGCCTGCAACCTGCAGTATCTCGGCGGTGATGCCAGCAAGCCGCCGTCGGCCACAGCCTCCGAGATGCTGCCGGATGAGCTGGCCAAGGGCAACAAGGACGGCTACATCTTTACCATCACCAACTGCGCGAAGAATGCGTTGAACGGCTCGGAACGCGTGGATGGCTACACGCTCACAGCGGTGCCTGAGGCGGTGGGCAAGACCGGAGATCTAGGCTTCTGCAGCGACGAGGGTGGCGTACTGAAGCAGGATCCCGCGGGTGGTGTAAACTGCGCCGAACTGGTCCAATGAATCCAATCAAAATCGTCATGCTCGGCGGCTTGATTGTGGTCGTCACGTTAATCACGACAATGCTCTGCGCTCAACAGCGCCCGCCCTCCGCGCACGATCTGGCGCAGAAGGTCGATAGCCATTACAACCAGTTGCATTCGCTCAAGGCCGGCTTCACGGAAACCTACGAGGGCATGGGCATCCGGCGCACCGAGAGCGGTACGCTGCTGTTGTTGAAGCCAGGCCGCATGAAGTGGGAGTACAGCTCTCCGGCTGGCAAGCTCTTCCTGCTCGACGGCAAGTTCGCCTGGTTCTACTCGCGGGGCGACTCACAGGTTCAACGCATCTCCGCCAAAGAACTGGACGATCTGCGCTCGCCTTTGCGCTTTCTGCTGGGCCACACGCAACTGGAA
>JBAPYY010000499.1:0-1920 GCA_049284975.1 Occallatibacter sp. | reverse complement strand
CTCAATCGATTCAGGGACCAATGGTGCGGGGCAGCGATAGCCCACCGGGCGAGCGATTGAGGCGTGCTGGCCTACCGCTCCGCCAAGACAGAAATAATATGCGTCGGTGAGCTTGCCCTCGTGCTTGATCTTTTTCCCTTCGATGCCAATGTCGGCGATCCAGTGTTGTCCGCAACCGTTGGGGCAGCCGGTGACGTGCAGCCTGAGCTGCTGATCGAACTCGGGCAGCCGCTCTTCAAGCTCATCCACAATCCAGCGTGTAAAGCCCTTGGTCTCCGTAATGGCCAGCTTGCAAAATTCCGTACCCGTGCAGGCGACAGCGCCGCGCCAGAACGACGAGCCGTCTACCTGGAGGCCAAGCTGGCCCAATTCGCGCGCGAGTTCCGCAGTTCGTTGATTTGGAATATCGATGAAGATAAGATTTTGCGATACCGTTGCGCGCAATGCTCCGCTTCCGAATCGCTCGGCAAGTTCGGCCACTGCTTCCAACTGCTCTCCGCTCAAGCGTCCGCGAAGCACCGAAGCACCGACATAGCTCAATCCCGATTGACGCTGCGGGTGAATGCCCGCATGGTCGCGGAAGACGTCGGCGGGAACTCGCTCAGGCGCAGCGGGAAGCAATTTGAAATCGAGGCGCGAGTGAAGCTCGGCAAGAAAGCTGTCGGCGGTCCAGCCTTCTTTGAGGAATAAGTATTTCATGCGGGCTTCATTGCGGTTCTCGCGCAGTCGCTGCTGGTCGCGAAATATTTCTGCTATTGCGCGCGCCACAAGGACAGCCTGATTGGGAAGTACGAACGCATTGAGGCGAACGGCCAAATGCGGTTCCTTTGAGAGGCCACCGCCGACGCGCAGCGAGTAGCCAATCTGGCCATCACGCACAGTGGCTGTGAGAGCAATGTCGTTGATCTCCGGATACGAGCACCACGATGGGCAGCCGGTGACGGAGATTTTGAATTTGCGCGGCAGGTTATAGAAATCCGGGTTTCCCTTGAGTAGTTCTGAGATCTCGGCGGCAAGCGGAGAGGCGTCGATCAACTCATCGGCATCTACTCCAGCCAGCGGACAGCCAGTAACGTTGCGAACCACATCGCCGCAAGCTCCCTTGGGCGAGAGCCCGATAGCGTCGAGCGCATCCACGATCTCTGGCAGCGATTCGATGGTAAGCCAGTGGAGCTGAATGTTCTGGCGCACAGTGATATCGGCGAGGTTGCGCGCGTACTTGCGCGTCAATCCGCCGATGGCGCGAAGCTGCGATGAAGATATGATGCCGTTGGGAATGCCGATGCGCATCATGAAGTATTCGGATGCCAAGCCCTCGCCGCCTTTGCCCCCGGTGGCGCCCACTCCGTCGCCCTGCGTATAGATGCCCCACCACTTGAAATAAGTGGAAGCCCACTCGGGCAATACGCTTTCGCGACCTTGACGGGCAAAGGAGCGCACCTCGTCGAAAGCCGCCCACGGGTTCTTTTCGCGCTTCAGGCGCTCAGCCTTTTGAGCTTTCGTTTCTTTCTCTTGAACAGCTTCAGTCATCTTTACCTCATCGCCAAAAACAAAAATCCCGCGGCAGCGTTGGCTGTATCGCGGGCGTCTTAGAACCGTGGATTCTATTCTTAACTTTAGACCCAGGTCATCGCAGCCGCGCGTGGCAGCATACAGCAGCGACAACAGGGTTGACCGGTCATATACGAATATTACGGGCGAGCAGCTCCAAAGTCAAGGCGAACGCGGAAGACTGGTTCGAGGATTACCTTGTTGACACGATTTCAGAAATTCGCTAAGTTAACGAAACAAGGTCGCACCTGAGATGAAGACTATTTTCATAAAAATCGCGTGTTGTTGCTGTCTTCGCTAGCGCCCGCTGGCCTGTCCGCGATTTTTGTTTGTTCCCTAAAAAGATTTCTCCACTGAAACTCCAGGTAC
>JBAPYY010000498.1:0-2453 GCA_049284975.1 Occallatibacter sp. | reverse complement strand
CAAAACCAGACCACGCCACTTCTCCCTATGCTCCGTGATGCTTTGCCTCATTACACAAATATGCCGCACAACCCCACGCAAACCAAGATGTGGTTTACAGAGCGCTCACGAAAGATCAGCTTGTCGGCTTGGATGTCGCTGGGGCCTGAATTGTTCTTTACGGTTCAGTTTTTTCGATATTCCCATATTTCTAAACCCGCAGATTTTGGAACAGCTCTTTTCGTTTAAGTTTAGCTTTCGTTTTCAACAAGATGGAAGGCATGAACCGCGGAGGCTTTCCGAACAGAAGTGAAGTATATTCAAAAGGTTCGGCTGACTCAAAAGGCTGTTGCCGCAGACCGATGTTGAACACCCCTTTTGAAACATGGCCTAATGAGCATCCTGTAGAGTTGTGACTCCGGTCGTATTTCCGGCTACACGTACAGAACCTAGTTTTTGTTCTCTTGAGGTGAAAATCCGACAAAGGGAAGTATCGATCCCTCGGAACCTCAACGCGCTGACCAAGCCAAGGCATGATCTATGAGGAGTTGCGCGACCTGAAACGGGCGACAAGACTCACCTCATTCCGGTCATAGACCCGTTGCATTAACAGATCATTCTGTGGAGTGGTCCTCAGTCTTGACAGTGAAGAGACCCGGATGTAATCTGCGCCTACTGGCGCCTCGCTGGTTTCTGATGCCTTTCAGAAACTCCGTTTCGACTTCTCCGTCGTCGAGGCACACAAGCAGTCAAGGAGGCCCCATGAGCACAGCAGCGGTTTCCCCAATTGATATGGACAGGCTGAACGAATTTATCGGTCGGTTCGTAACCGATCTAGGTGCAGCGGTGCACACAGGCATGGTAGTGATCGGAGAGAAACTCGGATTGTACAAAGCACTAGCTGGCGGCCCAATGAGTTCGGCTGAGCTGGCAACCAAGACTGGGACGGACGAACGCTACATTCGAGAGTGGCTGGCTTCGCAAGCTGCGGGTGGCTATGTAACTTACGACGCGAAGACGCACAAATTCAGTCTGAGCGCAGAACAGGCATTTACGTTGGCAAAAGAAGACAGTCCTGCCTATCTGCCTGGAGCGTTTGAGCTTGCACTTGGCTCGCTGGCAGCGGTTCCGAGGATAGCGGATTCGTTTCGCACCGGTGCGGGGATGGGCTGGCATGAACACGAGGATGGTGTCTACCATGGGTGCGAGAAGTTCTTCCGCCCAGGCTACGCCGCTAACCTTGTAAGTTCGTGGATTCCTGCGCTGGAAGGCGTGAAAGAAAAGCTTGAATCTGGTGCAAGAGTAGCGGATGTAGGTTGCGGGAAGGGTGCATCCACCTTGCTGATGGCCAAGGCTTTCCCCAAGTCGCACTTCTTCGGTTTCGATTACCACGACAGGTCGATTGAAGCCGCACGCGATTCGGCGAGCCGTGAAGGTGTCGCTGATAGAGTAAGCTTTGAAGTTTCAAAAGCGAAGGACTTTCCAGGCGAGAATTACGACTTTGTTGCGGTATTCGACTGCTTGCACGATTTGGGCGACCCCGTCGGAGCTGCGGAGCATATGCGGGATTCGCTGGCCAACGACGGAACCTGGATGATCGTGGAACCCTTCGCCAACGACGAATTAAAGGACAACCTCAATCCCGTCGGGCGGGTTTATTACTCGTTCTCCACTTTGCTCTGCACGCCCTGTTCCCGATCTCAGGAGGTTGGGCTTTGCCTAGGCGCGCAGGCGGGGGAGTCTCGAATCCGAGATGTTGTGACCATGGCAGGATTCAAGCGCTTTCGACGGGCAACGGAGACTCCCTTCAACATCGTCTACGAAGCACGTCCGTAAATTCTGTTAGGGAATGCATTAGTAAGGTCGGCGGCAAAGTCAAGGACGAGTCCGGGATGAGTCGCTCATAGCAACCTTCACTGCCCGGAGGGTCGCTAATGCCCCGCTCTTGCAGAGGTGCGCCTGGATTACGCTTATTTCTATCGTAGAACCAAGGGTGCCGAGCGTATGACCGCCCATGATGGCCCATGTGAGCAATATCACGTCGGGGAAGGGTTGGATATACGACGACCGACGACAAGCACGGCAAGATTCTTCTGTGGGTCGTCCGAGCATGTGTGCGCACCCGCCGGCAGTGGAAAAAGTCAAGAGCTATGAGGACTTGAACGTCACTCGGTGTCCACGATTTTGGAGATCGATCTTGCATCAGAGGTCTGGGAGTCAGAGATCGCGCTGTAGTAGTGCCGCATGGCCTCCTTTAGCTTTTCATAGGGAGCTGGCGGTTTCTTTATCATTTCCAGCAATACCTGGATGTCGTGATCGGACAGGTCGAGCGGTTGGGTCCGGGCATTCGCAATGGCCGCCCCTATTGTCCGGTCGACGGCGACGATACGCTCGGGCAGGTCTCGCATCGCGGCATCTCCCCCAACATTTCTAGAGCCTTCTCCACGGTTTGATCTACGTCAATCAAGAATTCC
>JBAPYY010000497.1:0-1953 GCA_049284975.1 Occallatibacter sp. | reverse complement strand
CGCTGGTGTGGAGCGATGAGTTTGCTAATACGACAAGCTCGAACGCCGAGCCGAATGCTTCAGTGTGGACCTATGATACAGGGACAGATTGCTGCGGAAATGACGAACTGGAAACCTACTGCGCCTGGGGTTCAACGGCCGGCGGGTGCAGCACCACATCTCCGAATGCTTTTGTTGCGCCGGCCGGCGGCCTTAACATCGTCGCCGAGAATCCGTCGGGCACCGTGTACACCTCGGCGCGGCTGAAGACCGAGGGGCTGTTCAGCTTCCAGTACGGGCGCATCGAGGCAAATATTCTGCTGCCCGAGTCCCAGGGACTGTGGCCTGCCTTTTGGCTGCTAGGCAACAACATTGCCACAGTAAACTGGCCAGCTTGCGGTGAAGCCGATGTGATGGAGCACATCGACGGCAACAATACGCCCTTTGGTGGCCCGGGGACCGGATCGGCGCCTGGCTATGACTGGACTCAGTCATCGATCCATGGGACCAATCTGAACGAAGGCACACCCTATAATGTCGCAGGGTTTTCTGCTGCCACGTGGCATAAATACGGCACGATCTGGTCGAAGGGACAAATTCAGTATTACGTCGACAATCAGAACAACCCGTACGAGACCTACACACCGACGACCCAAACCGGAACCTGGCCCTTCGACCAAGGCCCGCAGTTCGTGATTCTGAACCTTGCGGTCGGCGGAACCTGGCCCGGCAATCCGAATCCCACCACTGTCTTCCCGTCAACCATGCAGGTGGAGTACGTGCGGGTGTACACCAATTAAGAAGTAACTCTTTTGCACTCGGCGCCTCAGTACGCGCCGGAGGGGTGAGGCCCGCGTGGAAACAGCGAAAATAGCGGTTCCATTTGCAGATCGTATCTCACTCAGGGAGAAGATTGGATACTCCATGGGAGATGCGGCCTCCAATCTTTATTGGAAGACCTTTGAGTGGTTTCTGTTCTTCTTTTATACCGACGTATTTGGCATCTCAGCCGCTGCCGTGGGTACTATGCTCCTGGTGACCCGCGTTGCGGATGCCGTCGCTGATCCGGCGATGGGATCGATTGCCGATCGTACCAGGACTCGCTGGGGCCATTTCCGGCCTTATCTGCTTTGGGGCGCCGTTCCGTTCGCCGCCGCGGGTGTGTTGACTTTCACCACCCCGCACTTGGGCAGCGGGGCCAAGCTGGTGTATGCCTACGTCACCTACAGTTCGCTGATGTTCATCTACACGGCGGTGAACATTCCTTACTCCGCGCTGATGGGCGTCATTACGCCGAATTCGCAGGAGCGCACCTCAATCTCGTCGATTCGCTTCATCGGCGCATTTACCGCCGGCATCTTCGTGCAGTACTTCACCCTTCCGCTGGTCAAGTTCCTCGGGCAGGGCAGCGAGACCCGCGGTTGGCAAATGACCATGGTTCTCTACGGAGCGTTGGCAATTATTTTGTTGTTGCTCTGCTTCGTTAGCACTCGCGAGCGCGTTGCCCCGCCCCCGAAGCAAAGCATGAGCCTCAAGCTCGATCTCCGCACGCTGTTCGGAAGCAAGCCGTGGATTGTACTCGTCGGAGTGTTGCTGCTGACGTTATCGGCCTTCGCGGTGAAAGGTTCTGTTTCATTATTTTATTTTAAGTACTTCCTGAAGCGTGAGGATCTCCTGAAGTGGTTCTTGTTGGCCAACGGCCTTGCGTTTATCGCGGCCGTCTCCATTGCTTCGCCACTGGCGAAGTGGATTGGGAAGAAGAGCCTGTTCATGGTGGCGCTGGGTGCGGGTGGCTTGGTGGTGGGTCTCTTCTGGTTTGCAAACCCAACTGATGTTTGGTTGGTCTTCGCGTTGCAAATAGTTTCCAGTTTCATCATCGCATTTAACTCTCCGCTGGTTTGGGCAATGTTCGCCGATACGGCGGACCATGCTGAGTGGCGCACTGGCCGGCGAAATACGGGACTGATATTTGCG
>JBAPYY010000496.1:0-2497 GCA_049284975.1 Occallatibacter sp. | reverse complement strand
TCGTTTCACGTCTATTTGCGATAATCGGTGATCCTAACCGGAAGCACGAACGCTGAATGAACCCGTTCACCAATACTGAACGTCTAGGACTTTGGGCGGACCGGTGTGATTATCGATGATTTGTGTTGTCACGAGGATTTCTATGTTCTTCTTGACCGCATTCTTACCCGCGCTACGGACCAATTCCCCGAAAAAGCGATCGTCAGTTGCCATCGAGGTTGCGGCGAGAGTTCCGTTGGCACCAATCCCCGCGATGATTACGGTTTCTCGTTCCGTAGTCGGGCTCAGAAAGCGAGCAACTATTCCGTAATCCTGGGTGGATTTGCTATACGGTTTGGTCTGATCGATCTGATAAAGGCGCGAGTCAGGGTGCTTTGTGTCAACGATTTCGTAAGTTTGATCGGTTGCATTCCGAACAAACTGGTACCGCAGAGGTGACTGCAAACGCAACGTCCATGGATTATTGAATCCACCGATGAAGACCCCGGATGTGATTTGAAGATCGGTGAAATTAGTCGAGGTAGCCCCGAGCACTCGAGGATTGCCACCCATGCGGCCGAGTACAGCGCTGACCTGGGAAGCCGAGGCAGCGTCTCGAACTAAAAGAATGTCTGGTAAGACTCCGGTCTGGGTCGGTGCGGCCACTTGAGTTGAGGTGGCCCATGGGGTTTGTGAACTGACTTGCCCGACACATATCACAACGGAATCCGTCTTCTCAACTACCGGTCCCCATAGAGCGGAAAGGGTATTGGTTTCCGTGGGTGTACGAAGCGCGACTCGCCCCAAAAGTGCGGCGCCAACACACGCCGCGGCCAGAATCAGCAGGTAAATCGAGGTTCGGCGATTAAGGAGTCTTCCACCTTGAGATTCACCCTTTTTTGTTACGCCCTCTGTTTCGGACGCCAATCCTGATTCGAGGGTGCGCAAGCCATTATCTGCATGGACCGTCGTTGCGCCAGAAGCGTGGCGCCTGCCCAACCGAAATTCCGGTGTGTAGGAGCCCGAGGGCAGTCCGATTCTCAATTCATGGTCATGGCCTGGTGTGTCGTAATACTGCGCTATTCTCTTCCGAACCTCCGAGGCCGCAACCCGAACAATGGAATCAGAATATGTGTCGTAGTCCAGGGGCCGGTCGAACACAGCGATCCCTAGCGAGCGTTCCTTGATTCCGCCCGAATTTCCGCTTAGGGCTTCCTCGACAATGAAACGCAGAAAGCGAGTATATCGCTTGCTTCCCTTGAAATGCGGATCCTCCAATATCCTCTCAAGCTGCCTTCGGACTTCGGTGAAGTCCTCTTCGCTGGCTGGGGTCCATGGCGTTTCCAGATTGTCGATATTGAGGAGTGGCATTCCGATCCTGCATTCAATCCCGCTACAGAAAACGTCGTCATCTGCTTGCGAACCGAAGTATATCCTACAGGCGATCAGATTGTCGGGGGGCCTGCCTGCAGCCAATGTACTAACGTCGTTGATTTCAAGCACTTTAGATGGGCTAACAAGACCTAACAGGGGAACTCTCCGTTATGCACTTCACAGCGCACATACTTTAAGGAATGATGGATTGGGACCGTCATAACGTCGACGAATTTTCTATCGGCTTCATTCGGAGACCACTGGCTGGATATGGCTGCTCCCAGTCCATCTGCTACCAAAAGAAAGGTGAGGCTTTGTCGGGATTCAACGCGTTGGTCGAAACCGTTGCAATGAGGTTCAAAGTCTGGCGGAACCCGGCCACCAATGAAATCATCATCCACTGCCTTGATCCGAAGCCAACCTCAGGACACTCCAATTCGATCACGCTCTCCCCTCGTCACGCCCGTCATTTAGCCATTGCGCTCATTGAAACAGGGCGCAATTTTTTGAAAAATCCGATACTGCGCTCCATCGGGATTCCTCGTGGTGGAGCTTGGCGTCACCACAGTTAACCTGGAGACACAACATGAAGATTCGCATGTCACGAATTGTTGCAGGCTTGGTCGCGTGGACGGGATCGCTTGTCCTTGGCTCATTTATGCAGTTTGCAGTCGCCCAGGACACCGCGAATCTTCCATATATGAACACCAATTTGTCAGCCGAGCAGCGAGCCGTTGACCTGGTGCATCGCATGACACTTGTTGAAAAAGCATCGCAGATGCTGAACAGATCAGCCGCAGTTCCGCGGCTCAATGTTCCCGCATACCAATGGTGGAGTGAGGCGCTCCACGGAGTCATCGATCAGGGCGTAACGGAATACCCTGAGCCCATCGGGCTGGCCGCAACCTTTGATACACCCAACATTCATCTCATGGCGACCCAAATTGGTATTGAGGGTCGCATCAAATACGTGCAAGATGCACGCACCGGAAAGACCGGCAATATTGGGGGAGGCTTGGATTTCTGGTCCCCCAATCTGAACATCTTCCGTGATCCGCGCTGGGGACGCGGACAGGAAACCTACGGCGAAGATCCCTTCCTTACTGGCCGCATGGGGGTCGCCTACGTAACCGGAATGCAAGGC
>JBAPYY010000495.1:0-2586 GCA_049284975.1 Occallatibacter sp. | reverse complement strand
GGCAAAACCGGCGACAAGGAGCAGTCGTTAACCGACCTTCTGGCCGGATTGGCTCTTTGACCTGCCGGAAGTCTTGCGGGAATAGGAAACCTGTAGGATGCGGCACCTTCAGGCCAAAATCCCCTTTGCCGGTGGCAGTTTTGGTGGCACCTCGTCACAAACTTTGGTGCATGACGGTGCAACGCCGTGCCGAGGCCAACTCTTCAATTCGTATAATTATCAACAGTTTACGTTAATCCGTGCGGTGTAATGCATTGCAGTGCAAGCCTTCGGATACCATTTTAAGTCCGCTGCGTCTGCCAATTTCGCCATCCGGGCACAGGGAATAACTGTAATCTTGCCTCTTTCGCGGTCGCCGGGATTGCCTGGCTCCGCCAACTCCTTGATTCCCCTCATTGGATTCTAAATTGTAGATTGCCGGGAGCCCTGGCAGTTTGGCAAGAAAACCCGACACCGTCTTAGCTGAAAAGCGAATTTCAAGACAAATGGGCCCTGACGCGGACGTTCCCTTCGGCATGGCTCCGTACGTCAGATTGCAATGCACAATCCGAGGCCAAATTTACGACGTTGCTGAGCCTTCGCAGCGAAAGGGCAGCGTGGTCGATTGAGCAATCCAGCCTGTGCTAGCATGAAGGTTGCCGATACTCCCGACTTGGCTCGATTTGCCGGGCGGAGAGCAGAGTAGACGACTGTGCATGTATAAAGAGACGCACGTCGCTCGATCAAGACGGCGATATCCACGCTGGAAACAGCGTACAGGCCGGCATCCAGACGCTAGGCCCATCCTACAAAATTCTTGCGAAGGGGATCTCCATGAGCACAGTCACCGCAGTTTCCGACGTTGTAACGACAGATCGCTACTATTCGATTCCGAGCGACACTGAGCCCGATGCGATTAGTGGCGAGTTCGCCAAAAAGCTGAAGTACCTAGCAGGCGGCGTTTGGCGGGAATCCAAAACCAGCAAATACATGCCTTGTTACGACCCATCGACGGGCGCGATCATAGCCTATGCGCCGCAGTGCACAGCCGAAGAAGTCGAAGAGGCCATTCATGCTGCCGCAAAAGCTTTTCCAGCATGGAGAGATACTCCGATAGCCAGGCGTACCCAGGTGCTCTTCAAAATGAAACAACTGTTGGAAGAGAACCTGGACGAACTCATTCATCTTTGCGCTCAGGAACACGGCAAAAAGTGGGACGAAGCAGCCGGCGACGTGCTCAAGACGATCGAGGTTGTGGAGTTTGCATGCAGTGCTCCGCAGATGATGAAGGGCGAGACGCTGATGAACGTTTCGACCGGCTACGACACTGTCCAGTTTCGTGAACCTCTCGGCGTCTTCGCTGGCATCGCACCGTGGAACTTCCCAGCCATGCTTCCGCATGGATGGATGGCTCCCATCTGCATCGTCACCGGAAACTGCATTGTGCTGAAGGTGGCCAGCTTTGTGCCGCAGTCGGCCATGCGCATCAGCGAACTCTGGAAGCAAGCCGGCTTGCCCGACGGAGTGCTGAACCTGGTAACCACCAGCCGCAATGAAGCGGAGATTCTGCTTCGGCATCCTGACATCAAGGGAGTTACGTTTGTTGGTTCCACCAGCGTCGGCAAGCACATTTATGCCACTGCTGCCGCCAATGGCAAGCGCGTGCAGGCACTCACTGAGGCTAAGAACCACGCGCTGGTGCTGAAGGACGCGGTCATCGAGCGTGCCGCGCAGGGAATCATCAACTCCTTCTGCGGATGCGCCGGCGAGCGCTGCATGGCGCTGCCCGTGGTTGTTGTTGAGAACTCCGTGGCTGACAAACTTGTAGAAGCGGTCACTCGAATGGCAAAGGAAGTCAACCTCGGCCTTGCTTACGATAAGAACACCGGCCTGGGACCGGTCGTTAATCAAGGGCACAAAGAGTACGTCCTTGGCTGGATAGACACCGCGATCAAGGAAGGCGCAAAGCTGGTTCTTGACGGGCGCAATCCGAATGTACCGGCAGAGTGCGCGAAGGGAACATTCGTCGGCCCCACGATTTTTGATCATGTAACCGAGGAGATGAGCTGCGGCCGTGAAGAAATCTTTGGCCCGGTACTCTGCGTCAAGCGTGTGGACAGCTTTGAAGAAGGCCTCGAGTTGATGAACAACAACCGCTTTGCCAACGGCTCGGTGATCTACACCGAAAACGGCTACTTCGCGCGCGAGTTTGTCCGGCGCACGGATGGCGGCATGGTGGGTATCAACGTTGGCATTCCGGTTCCGCTGGCGGTTTTTGGATTTACCGGACACAAGCAGTCGTTCTTCGGCGACCTTCACTGCATGGGGCGCGACGGCTTCCTCTTCTACACCGAGACCAAGAACGTAACTTCCACCTGGTTTACCGGTACCAAGATTCCCGCCAAGGTAAGCACCTGGGATGGAACCATGACGCGCGGGTAGACATCTTCAAATTGACTTAATGGTGAGCGTTAAAAGGGTCGTGCCTACGAGATTTTGTTCGTAGGCACGACTCAGTTGTTTGAGCGTCAGACACGAAACTTCAAGCGGCAGATTGCGGAACCCGTTGATGAATGCTCGACCTTTCTCTATCCCACACTCTAATAT
>JBAPYY010000494.1:0-12802 GCA_049284975.1 Occallatibacter sp. | reverse complement strand
GGTTTGTCGTGCATCCCACACCTCGCTTCCGAGATGTGGGAAACACTCACGCTTGTTCCGCGTCTCCTGCCAGCTCGACCACTTCCTTCACCGGCTCGGCCGATTCCTTTGCCGGGTCGATCGTGTGGAAGCCTTCGCTCTTGGCGATTTCGAGCAACTGCGCCGAAGCGGAGACGAAGATGATCTCCGTGTCCTGGAACATGTCTCGGGCAACGATGGCTGCGGCCAGTTGCAGTGTGTCGGGCCAGCGCAGCGTGGTGCGGTCGAGGAGCTGGCGCGCGGCTTCGAGCACGGCCGGATTCAGCGGCTCCTGGACCATGCGTGCGGCTTCCATGCGCAGGCTTTCGAGCGCGGAAGTAGCGTCTTCAGCGGAGATGGCGCCGGAACGCTCACGCCGCCGAATGGCACCGTAGACCTCCAGCGGCGTGGACGCCGAGATCAACTTGCGGTTGTCCTCGACGGCCTCCATCAGGGTGATCAAGGCGCTGGTGCCCTGCTCCTGCACAAAGAGCTTGGCGAAGGCGGTGGCTTCAAGAAAGTAGCAGCTCACTGGTTCCCCCGTTCTTCCTCGATGGCTTCTGCGATGGAGTCGCCGTGCGCCGTGATGGGATGGAAGCGCTGCGCCTCCTCGGGCATGCCGGCCTCGGCGCGATTGAGGCGAATGGTAGTAGTCGGATAGGCGGGAGTTTTTGGGTTGGCGATCTTGCTGGTGATCACGACGCCACGCTGGATAGCCTCGGCGAGCACAGCCTGGCGTGACTCGGGATGCTGATTCCAGCGAAAGGCCTTGCGCGGCAGAAACGAGTCGCGGAACCATTTGAGTGCGATAAAAGCATGCCCGCCCCGCTCGGCCTCGGCCAGCGCGGCGCAGAGCTCTTTGACGCGGGCGTCGATGTCGGCGGGAATCACCGCTTCCTGGCCGTCTTCGTCCTCGTAGAAAGCGGGCTCGGCGGCAGCGCGCGAGGCGCGGATGGGACGTGGCTCCATCTCAGCTCCGTCGATGCGCTCAAAGTAAATGCGCACCTCGTCCTCTTCCGGCGTCCATGTGTCTGCCATGGCATTGCGGCGTTTGCTGCGGCCGTTTTCGCCGCATAGCTCGACAATCGCCTGGTAGCCTGCGGGCGCCAGGAATTGCAAGGCTCGCGCCATGCCGGGATCAGTGGAGGACGCCAGCTCGTTTAGCGCTTCTTCAATAATTTCTTCCGCGTCGGGAATGCTCAGGTTGTTTGGTTCTATGCTGCCCTGTGCAGCTTTTTGCGATTTCATTCTTTCTTCTCCGTATGCGCCGCTTGCGCCCGTCTATGCGACCCGTCTCCGGCAAGCATTATGGCTTGATTCCGAAGCTCGTCCGCAAACGGACGCAAGAGCGCCTTAGTTTTAAATTCACTCGTTACCGCTGGTCATTTTCACCATGCGGGAATTCAAGAAATACTTTGGGGGACCAGTTAAAAAATTCTCTTTGCGAAGGAGACATTCCCTCAGTGGCTCAAGCCACATTCATATCACTGGGATTATGCGCGGGCAAAAACGCATCCTTCAAAATAAAGCCGTACCCTCCGAAGTTAAAGCATAGCGCCTTCAAAATTAAAGCAAGCATCGATCATAACGTCGACTTATGCAGAGATGATTTAACTAAATCCTCAGTTTGAAGCTATTCATCCCTCAGTGTAACCGAATCAAGCTGGACTGTTGGCCGTTACCGAAAAAAGCTGAACGGCCAGTATCTAAACCCTCAACCCCGCTACCAGGAAAAAGTTGCGGTGCGGTCGCAATTTTATTTGGGCGGCCTTCTTCGTACAATAGAGGATATGCGCCGTTGTTTGCAAATGGTTCTGTTATTCTGTCTCGTTTCAACCGGGCTGTGTGCCGACGGCCCGGCCTTCGATCTGGCTGGCCCCAAAGTGGATGTCCGCGTCAAGCGCGGCGAGGTAACGCGACCCATTGGCGAGACTCCTAATCTGTTGCCCGGAGACCGGCTCTGGATTCACCCTGACTTTCCCGAGAGCCAGACCACTCACTATGTGCTGATCGTCGCATTTCTGCGCGGGGCCACCAATCCGCCTCCACCGGAGTGGTTTACTCGCGTGGAGACCTGGACCGGCGAGGCGCGCGAAGAGGGCGTGTTTGTCACGGTGCCTGAAGAAGCGCAGCAGGCGCTGCTCTTTTTGGCTCCAGAGACGGGCGGCGACTTCAACACTCTGCGCAAGGCGGTGAAGAACCGTCCCGGAACATTTGTCCGCGCCGTTCAGGATTTGCAGGCAGCGAGTGGGGACCGCATGCGGCTGGACGCCTATCTGGCCGAAGTCAAAGAGACATCGCAAACCGACCCCACGCTGCTCAAGGAGCGCGCGGAGAAAGCGGCACGGAGCCTGGGCATCAAGCTCGACCAGCAGTGCTTTGACAAACCCACCGACCAGCAGGCGCCCTGTCTGGTGCAGCACACTGACGCGCTGGTGCTGGACGACGCCAATGCGCAATCGCGGGTAGCGCAACTGACCAGCGGTTCGAGCGTGGACCTGATGAACCAGATCAGCTACTCGAACATGGCCGGCGGGGGAGCATACAGTCCGTATATAGGCGCCATTGTGGACACGGCGAAGATCTTCTCGTCAATGCACACGGCGCATTTCCAATACATTCCCGCTCTGGCTCTGCCGACCAAGGATACGCTGAACCTGCGGCTCAGCGTGCCACCTTCGTTCAAGGATCCCAAGTCAGTAGTCGTGGTGGCGTTGCCGCCGGTAGGCGCGACAAGGCTGCCGCCGCTGCATCCGGTGAACTTGACGGAGAGCTATTGCGCCCAGAAACCGGGCCTCGTGCTGCCGGCCGAAGGAGCGCCATTGGTTTTTGCCACGCAGCTTGCCTCAGGACTTGAGCTGCGCATCGAAACCAAGGGCGGGCCGATTGATTTACCTCTGAAAGCCGATTCATCGCTGGGCGGACTGGTGCTGGCGCATCCCGCGCCCTCGTTGCCGGAGGGTGAACTGACCGGCGTGTTGCGCGGCAAGTGGGGATTTGACGACTGGGAGGGTCCGCGGTTTCACGTGCGCGCGGCGCTGCCCGGCAAGTGGAGCGTGACGGCGGCCGACCAGGCAGCCCTGGTGGTGGGCCGCGAAGACAAGCTGCACATTGACGGGGAAAACTCTTTGTGTGTCGAGCGCATTGAAGAGCAGACGGCGACGGGCACTCCGGTCAAGCTGGTTTGGAAGTCGACGAAGCCCGAGCAATTGGAAGTAGAAGTGCCCATGAAAGGCGCTTCTCCGGGGCCGGTCAACCTGGAAATTTACCAGTCAGGGCTGGAAAAGCCCGACCAATTGCAAATGAACGCCTACGCCGAGGCAGCGGCGCTCGATCGCCTTACGCTGAGCGCGGGCGATGCGGTGGCGATGTTGAAAGGCAACCGTCTGGATGAAGTCGCCAAGGTCAGTTTGGGGCCCATCACCTGGATTCCTGGCACGCTCACCAGCATGCAGAATTCTGAACAGTTAGATCTGAAAACCGACGGATCGACGGCGAGCCTGGAACCTGGGAGGCTGGCTTTTGCCAGCGTGCAGTTGCGGGACGGACGGCTGTTGCAGGTTCCGGTAACGGTTGAGCCGCCTCGTCCGCAAGTCACCCTGTTGAGCGAGGGCACCCAGAATGATGTTTCCGCTGCGCCTTCGCCCGTTCATCTGGGCAGCGCCGACGATCTGCCCGTTGATGAGCGGCTGGTCTTCTTTATCCGTTCCAAGGAGCCGGCCAGCTTTCCGCGCGACGAGAAGGTGGAAGTGGCAGCGGATGACGGCAGTTTCCGCACGACGCTGACGCTGGCCGACGGAAGCTTGATGCTCGAGGATGCCACTACCGCGTTGGGAGTTGTGGAACCGCTCCACCGTTTCGGCTCTTCGGCGTTTGGGCCTCTGCGGGCACGCGCGCTGGCGGCTGATGGCGTTACGGGCGACTGGTTGCCTCTGGGAACGTTGGTGCGGCTGCCTGGATTCAAGGAGCTGCACTGCCCACGTTCGCCTGCCAGACCCTGCGTGCTGGTGGGAACCAATCTTTTCCTGGCCGCGTCCATCTCCGCTTCATCGGAGTTCGGCAAGCCCACCAATGTGCCTTCGGATTTTACGGGAACAGAGTTGAGCGTTCCTCACCCGGCCAACGGAGTGCTCTATCTGAAGTTGCGCGACGACACGGATACGGTGCAGACGCTCACCCTGCCAATGATGTCGATGAGTGGGTTAGCGCAGACCGCGCCAATGCAACAGACAGCAGAGATGCCAGAAGACGAACCGTCTGTCCCCGCGCAAACGCAGACTGCGACGGTTCCCGCAACTGTTCCCGCAACTGTTCCCGCAACCATTCCGGCGCCTGCTGCGGAGCCTGCCGCAACACCGGCTCAACCCAAGGCTTCCTCGGAGGCTGCCCCAAGCCAGGAACAATCGAAGGTTGCGCCAGCGGCAGCTTCGCCCTCGCCCGGCAAGACAGGGCCGTGAGTTGTGATAGGGAATCAATGCATGTTTGGACACAAGTTTATAGTGGCGCGGAGCAGAAGCCCGCGCCATTCTTATATTGCGGAACGACCGCAAGCGCCTTAATTGAAATAGGCTTGGTTCTTCTCGGCGAAATGCGCCTTGTCAGCGGGTAGATCGTCGATGGAAAAAATTGCGCCCTGCGCGCAGATGGATGCGCAGTTGCCACAGTCAATGCACTCGTCCGGGTTGATGAACAACTGGGATACGCCGGCAGCTTTAGGATCGTCGGCTGCAGCGGGCATGATTGCTGCGGTGGCGCACTCGGCAGCGCAGACAAAATCCTTGATGCACGCATCGGTAATTACATAAGCCATGATGGAACTCCTTGATGATGTGGGCGCTTCAGGATAATGCGCCATCCATTCAAGGCTATCCAGTTCAGGCTCGTAGCTCCGTGACTCGGGTCACACTGCGGGAGGAGCATTTTCGCTCGGGGGACACGGCCAGAAAACCCATTCGAACTTTCCGGCCGCTTTTAGAATGCCGCCCGTTGATTCACGGCTATACCTTAGAAACCAGCTTGGGCCGCGTTCAGCTCTGCCTGTTGTTCCTGCGCGCGCGCCCACTCGGCTGGTTCGCCATAGTGGTTGGCTACCATGGCAACTGCCTTGTCTTCATTCATGTAGGGCCGCACCGCAGCCAGTTTGATGGTGGAGTGAGAGGCCATTTGTGCCACCGCAACCTTGCTTGAGACGGACTGCACCAACGCGAGCATGGCCAGTACAACGGTTCCCACAGCATTGATTGAGTTCAACACAGATTGCTGGCTGGCGGGGTCGGTGATCTTTGCTGCTGACAAGAGCGAGGCGTTCACCTGCTGCTGAAAAGCAACAACGGCAGTCTGTAGTTGCGCAAGCACAGAGGCCGACGGATTGGCCAGGTACGCTTTCGCCTCTGCCACAAGCAGGTTAGAAGCTGCGTCAAAGCCCGTTGTTGCCGCAACAAAGACTGGTGCGTCCGCGGGAGCGAGCAGGGCGGCGGTCGAATCAACAGTAGCCACCGCGCTTTCCAGCGCCGGCGTCCAGTTGACAATATTCTGCGCCACGCTTGTTTCCGAGCACCCGCTCATGAGAGGCAAGGGAAGCAGCAGGGCAATCAGCGCCCACGCGCCCAGTTTGGCAGTGGAACTGGTTGAACCGGCGCTAGCGCCCGGGTTAGCCGGATCGCGCGCCAGCAATCCAAGAAGAGCGGAGGCCAAGCCGCTCACCAACGCAACTACAGTCCCGCTGCCGGCCGTGCCCAGCGTGATGCCCTGCTGCGAGAGCACACTGCCGATGGTGACCACCGCAATCAACAATCCAGCGGCCGAGGTTTTGGGGTGATTCCAGATATTCGAAATGGGATTCATGCGGAAAGCTCCTCGCAAAGAAAAAGACGGCCATAGCCGTCTTGGTTTAATTGAGATTTGGCACGCGCGGGACAGGCTCAACCTGCTTCCCGCGCAAACAAAAAATCGAGATCAGCGGCGGGCATCAAATAGGCCTGCTGCCGGTCCCGATTTGTCGCGTCTCTCCGAAGTCGAGCGCCACCGTGGTTGCAGTTTTATTCGAAAGGGAGATCCGCAAGGGCACAGACAGGAGACGGCCCCGCGCCCCGGCGCCATCCGCTGGGGATGGCGTACTCATTCGCCGGGCGCGGCACTTCCGTCTCTTGTCTGGCTACCTATTACCCTAGGTACTCTTTGCTTAATCTTCTGCAAAGCGAGAAAGATTTCTGTCACTTATTGGTCAGAATCGAAAATATATTGCAGTCTAGCTAGCCGATTGGTCGAAAAGTCTGCAGGAAGCCGGATCGGGCAGATCTGGTCATGGTTTGCGTTCAGAGGCTGGCGTCTAACTTACTTAAGTGTATTGAACCCGGCGCTCGCCCTTGACCACGCGTCCAATTACGTGGAACTTCTCTTCGGCGCGGTCCAGCAGGTTTTTTGCCCTTGCGAATTTGACCGCCGGGACTGCCGCAATCAACCCGATACCCATGTTGAAAGTGCGCATCATCTCCTCCTGCGAAACCTGGCCCAGGTCCCTCAGATGGTCAAAAATCGGCAGCACCGGCCAGGAGCCGACCTCGACCTGAGCCGCTGTGTTCTTGGGCAGGATGCGCGGTAGATTTTCGGTGATTCCTCCGCAGGTAATGTGCGCCATCCCCGTTGTAAGTCCCGCCGTTATAAGCTTTTGTGCCACATGAAGATAGCTGCGGTGCGTCTTCATCAGCGCCGCTCCGGCCTTTTCTTTGATAGCGGTCACATATTGCGTTGGTTTGTAGCCGGCCACTTCAAAGAGCAGCCTGTAGGCCAGCGAATAGCCGTTGGTGTGCAGGCCGGTCGAGGGCAGTCCAATAAGCACGTCGCCAGCCTTGATCCCCGTGCCGGTCACCATCTTGTCTCGATCCACAGCGCCCACAATGAAGCCCGCCAGGTCGTACTCGCCATCGGCCTGAAAGCCGGGCATCTTGGCCGTCTCGCCGCCGATCAGTGCGCAACCGCCGGCCTTGCAAGCGTCGGCCAGGCCGGTCACCACGCTCTCAGCCACCTCCGGGTCCAGCTTGCCGCCAGCCAGGTAATCGAGGAAAAACAAGGGTGTTGCGCCCTGAACGGCAATGTCGTTTATGCAGTGGTTCACCAGGTCCGCGCCCACCGTGCGGTGCATTCCCAATTCGAAAGCCACCTTCAACTTGGCGCCCACACCATGGCCCGAACTCACCAGGATGGGATTCTTCCAGCGTTGCAGGTCGAGCCGAAAAAGCGCGCCAAAGCCGCCCATCCCGTTTAACACGTTGCGGTTATAGGTTTTCTGCGCCAGGTATGTGCGGCGTTCTTTGGCTCGTTCATCACTACTGATGTCCACGCCAATATCGGCGTGAGTCACGGATTTGGGCTTGGATTCGTCTGACACGGTGCGGCTTTCTGCGGATGGATTTCTCATGCGGCGCGACTGGCCGGGAATGTTGATTTTAGCAGCCCTCGCGGGGTTCTGGATGTGTGTTAGAGAAACCGCGTTCGCTCATTTGCACCAGGAATAGGGCAAATTTCGAGCCGACCCCAAATGCGGTATCGCCAACGGGCAATCAGCCTGTAGCCCAGATCCCGCAGTGGGCGCGGAAGCCAACTCAGAATCGCGGCGACCGCTGGCCAAGGTTGCGGGAATTGGCCGAACAGCGCCACAATTGCATCCGAGCGCGCCAGGACTCGTTCCACCGGCTCACCGAAATTTAAAACAACCAGAATTGCGCTGGGCCCGGATTCCGCATCCGGGCAATTGATTCCATGTCTCGCCAGCAGCGCAGCAGCAATATCAGATTCTGAAGCCACAAAGCGCAGCCGGTCCCGCTGGTCACGCCGCAAAAGCCAACGCATGGTCCGGTTGCATAGCCCGCAATGGCCATCGTAGACAACCACCAGCCGGCCGCCAAGTTCTTTATCGCTGTTCACCTTAACGGGATGCGAGCCTGGGGGCGCTCGATTCAATTCGGATGGTGCGCGGGTCTTATACTGGACCAACGATGAGTTCCCAGGCGCCGACCCACCTCCGCACCCGTTCCCAGATTCTGCAGCAGCGCGCCGAGCGCTTCTTTCCAGGCGGCGTGAACTCGCCTGTGCGCGCCTTTCGCGCGGTGGGCGGCGCGCCGCCGTTTGTCGAGTGCGCTGAGGGCGCTTGGCTCACGGACGCTGACGGCAACCGGTACATTGACTACTTTGGCTCCTGGGGTCCGATGATTCTGGGCCACGCCTTTCCGCCGGTGGTTGAAGCCATCCAGAGAGCCGCGCGCAACTCGGCCAGCTTTGGCGCTTCCACGGCCGCCGAAGCCGATCTCGCCGAACGCGTCGTCGCCTGTTACCCTTCAATCGAAAAACTACGCTTCGTCAGCTCCGGAACTGAAGCCACCATGAGCGCCATCCGCTTGGCGCGCGCCGTCACCAACCGCAAAATCATCGTCAAATTCGAGGGCTGCTACCACGGCCACGCAGATGGTCTGCTCGTAAAGGCTGGCTCGGGCGTCGCGACGTTTGGAATTCCCGGCTCAGCCGGCGTTCCGGAGGAGATCGCTCACCTCACGCTTGCCCTGCCCTACAACGACCTCGCTGCAGTTGAAGCGGCTTTCGCAGCCCATCCCGGCGCCATCGCCGCTGTGATTCTTGAGCCGGTGGTGGGCAACGCCGGCTGCATCGCGCCTGCCCCGGGCTATCTCGCAGGCCTGCGCGCCATCACCCAGCGCGAAGGCGCGCTCCTGATTGCGGATGAAGTGATGACCGGCTTCCGCGTGGCGTTAGGCGGCGCATTGCAGCTTTACGGCATTGATGCCGATTTGGTCACGCTGGGCAAGATTGTCGGCGGAGGATTGCCCGTGGGCGTCTTCGGCGGCAAGCGTGTATTCATGGATATGCTCGCGCCTCTCGGCCCCGTTTATCAGGCTGGAACTCTCAGCGGCAATCCGCTGGCTATGGCTGCGGGCATCGCCACCGTCACCTATTTGCAAGAGCACGCTGCTCAGGTTTACGCGCAATTGGAAACCACAGCCAAGGCCGTCGCCGAGGGCGTGGCCGCCGAAGCCGCCCGTGCAGGCGTTCCGCTCACCCTCAACCGCGTAGGCTCCATGTGGACCTGGTTCTTCACGGCGAACCCCGTCACTAACTACGCCCAGGCCGCCGAGAGCGATACCGTCAAATTTGGTCGCTTCCACCGCGCGATGCTTGATGCCGGTGTCTGGCTTCCGCCCTCGCAATTCGAAGCGGCATTCCTCAGCACGGAGCACGGCGCAGAAAAAGTCGCCGCTACCATCGCCGCAGCTCGTGAGGCCTTCAAAGCTGTAGCCGTCGGATAAGCTCCGTGCCCCATCCATTCGCGTTCTTTGCGAATGGGTGGGAATCCACGAATCTACGCAGTCAGAGTCCTCGTCACTCGCTCCAGCCCTTGGCTCGCTCCACCGCCCGCTGCCAGCGTCCGCGCCGCTCGGCCCGTTCACTCGCATTCATCTTCGGTTCAAAGCGAACATCGCCTTGCCGTTTGGCGAGCAAATCCTGAGGGCTGGCCCAGAATCCAGTGGCGAGCCCCGCCAAATATGCGGCGCCCAGAGCGGTCGTCTCAGTCACCTGCGGCCTCACCACTGGCACACCCAGCACATCAGCCTGAAACTGCATCAGAAGATTGTTCACCGCCGCGCCGCCATCCACTCTGAGCGCAGCCAGCGGCGTGCCAGTCTCGCCTTGCACGGCTTCCAGCACGTCGGCTACCTGGAAGGCGATGCTCTCCAGAGCCGCTCGCGCAATGTGTCCCGGCGTGGTGCCTCGGTTCAGCCCAACGAGCAATCCCGAAGCGTGCGGATCCCAGTGCGGCGCGCCCAAGCCCACAAAAGCCGGAACGAGCACCACGCCGCCCGAATCCGGGACGCCCGCTGCCAATGCCTCAACCTCTGCTGACGAACCAATCAGTTTCAAATTGTCGCGCAGCCACTGCACCACCGCGCCGCCAATGAAGATGCTGCCCTCCAGCGCATACTCCAGGCGATGCTGCGCGCTGGCCGCCAGTGTGGTAATCAGCCTGTGTTTCGAGCGCACAAATCCCGTCCCGTTACCGTCACGCCCCGTGCCAATGTTCTGCAATAAAAAGCAGCCTGTCCCGTAGGTGTTTTTGGCCTCGCCCGCCTTCCAGCACAACTGCCCAAACAGAGCCGCCTGCTGGTCGCCGGCGATTCCCGCAATCTCCACGCCGCCCAGGCCGAGAGTCGTGGTCACCTCGCCGACCCGCTCGCTCGACCACACCACTTTGGGCAACATGCTCTCGGGAATGTCGAAGATGCGCAGCAGCTCCGCATCCCACTCGCCCTTCACAATGTTGAAGAGCAGCGTTCGCGAAGCATTGGTCACGTCCGTCACATGCTGCTGTCCGCTGGTCAAGTGCCAGATCAGCCAACTATCCACAGTTCCGAAGGCCAGTTCGCCCCGCTCGGCGCGAGCCCGGGCACCCGGCACGTGGTCCAGAATCCAGCCGACTTTGGTGGCGGAAAAATACGGATCTAGCACCAGCCCGGTTTTATTCGAGACTGTTTCCCCAACCCCGCTCTCTTCCAATTCCTTGCACCGCGCGGCCGTGCGCCGATCTTGCCACACAATGGCTGGATGAATCGGCTTGCCCGTCGCACGCTCCCACACAATCACCGTCTCGCGCTGGTTGGTGATGCCTATCGCTGCCACGTCGCGGGGCCGCGCGCCTGCCTTGCCCAGCGCCTCGATTGCGCAGGCCAGCTGGCTGGTCAAAATCTCCATTGGGTCATGTTCCACCCAGCCAGCTTGCGGGAAGAATTGCTCGAATTCATGCTGCTCCGCGGCGGCAATCGCGCCCGCCTCGTCAAAAAGAATCGCGCGGGAACTGGTCGTTCCCTGGTCCAGTGCAAGTATGTAAGCCATTGTTTGCCGTTTACCTTCGGAACTTAGTCAAACACGCGGGACGGGCCGCGGGCAAGAAGGCTGATGGAGTTTAGGCCGTCTCGCATCGGGTCAGAGATCGGCTTCACCGTCCGTTAACTCTCCATGGACCGTTACTAGTGGCATGTAGCAGAGACAACGTTACTGCGGATGCGGCGGGTTGGATCGGAATATTTCCATTGGATCGGCTTAGCGTTCGCTGAGTAGGCGTTGAGGATCAACTCGGTGGCGCATCTCAGCTAGCAACGTTTACTCTTTGACACACTACTAGATGTAAAATCTGCTCCGCGCTATCCGCGATTCGAATTGTTAAACAAAAAGGCACCCCGGAACGATTTCATTCGCCTTCACGCAGGAGTTTTTGTATTCTGAAGAGGATGCCTCGTACGTTTGCGGCGAATCCAACGGAGGAAATTCGAATGGCAGATACAGCGAAGAAAACGAAGACAACCACTAAACCACGCGCGGCAGCAACAAAAACAGCAACCAAGGCTGCGCCCAAAAAAGAGACAGCCGTTAAAGTATCGAAGCCCACTCGCGAGCAGATCGAGCGCCTTGCGAAGACTTATTGGGAGGCGCGCGGTCGCGTGGATGGATACGCGGAGCAGGACTGGGCGCGGGCGGAAAAAGAACTGCTCAATGGAGCATCGGCCAAAAAGACCTCCTGATATAAGGTGTTCCGCTCCGAACAATTTTCTCGCGGACTCTGCGTTCAATTGCAGAGCCGATGCAGTTTGCGCAGAGGCAAGTCAGTTAATCCAATCGCCTTTATCAGAATCAAATGAAATTGAGCTGCGAGCAAGCTTTCCGTTCTTTTCGCCGGCCTTTCACGGAAAGACCGGCGAAAAGGCGGAAACCAAAATTCCCGCTTTAGTTCTTCGCTTGCCCCGCTACCAGCATGGACTCAAGAATCTGATCCGAAACATCCCGTACAGCCGACGGCGTATGGGCCAAAAACAGTGTGCTGGTCTTATCGTTTTCGCCAATGGACTTCAGCGTGTCGAAGTACTGCGTCACCAGCACTAACTGCATGACATCTCGCGAAGACGCTCCATCCACTACCTTCTGGAATTGCTCGATGGAAGTCTGCAATCCTTCGATAATCGCCTTGCGCTGATTGGCTATGCCCTGGCCTTGCAGAGCCTTGCTCTCGGCCTCGGCTTCGGCTTTCTTGACCACCAGAATCTTTTCCGCCTCACCTCGCGCGTTGGCCGCAACCTGTTCGCGCTGCGCCGCGTTGATGTCGTTCATGGCCGACTTCACTTTTTGATCAGGAACGATATCGGTCACCAGCACATTCACAATCTCGAATCCAAAAGTTGCCATGTCCGCATCAAGTTCCTGCTTGACCGCGGCGGCGATTGACGATTGCGAGGCAAAGACTTCATCCAGCGTCATGCCCGGCACATGGCCCAGAATCACCTGCTCCACATAACTCTTGATCTGCGCCGTCGGGTCGGACAACTTATAAAACGCGTCGTAGACCTTCTCCGGGCGCACGCGATTCTGCACCGAAATCGGAATGGTGACGAAGACATTGTCCTTTGTCTTGGTCTCCATGGTTAGCGAAATCTGATTTACGCGCAGACTTACCATTCCGGCAACCGTATCGAAGAACGGACGCTTCCAGTTCAAGCCCGGATCGGCGGCGCGAAGAAACTTGCCGAAGCGCGTAATCACGGCCACCTCAGCCGTGTTCACGGTAAAGAAGCTGCTTAGAAGCAGAATAAGAAAGATGAGAGCCAGCGCCCCCAGCGGGATCAACCACATGACGTCCATTCAGTTCCTCCGTTGCTTCATTTTGAAACAACGGAGAATTATACAGGAGCACGATAAACGTGCAGTGACGCCAATAAGCGAAGCCCAGAGA
>JBAPYY010000493.1:0-16498 GCA_049284975.1 Occallatibacter sp. | reverse complement strand
ATTACCACGTTGGCCAAGCGCAGGCGATCGACCCAATCAACAAGCCCAACCAATTCGACGCGTTGACAATTCCTGGACCGGCCAGCGCGGTTCCGCTCAACACAACCCTGGGTATTTCCGACTTCGGACCGTATCCGACCAACATGACCCACCGCAACGATTTCCGCGGTCCTGGGGCATGGAACGTGGACATGGCTTTGGACAAGAAGTTCCCGATTACCTCGACCGTAGGCATGGAGTTCCGCGCCGAGGGATACGACGTCCTGAACCATCACAACTTCTACGCGAACACAACAGGTCTTGCTTTCTTTGGCGTAGCACCAAGCATCGTAGTCCCCGAAGAAAAGGGCGGACTTGGATCGCTGGCCACAGGCGGCAACCACGACGAGCGCCGGTTTGGCCAGTTCTCGCTGAAGCTTTTCTTCTAACCGATCACAACGAACAACGAGAAAGGGCGCCCTTCGGGGCGCCCTCTTTTGATGGATGTGAGAGCAGAGTTAGTGGTGCTGGCGGTTTTTGGCCGATCGTGCTCTCCCACCCATTCGCAAAGAGCGCGAATGGATGGGGCACAGACACCCCTTGTGCAAAAGACGCACAAAGGATGGGCACAGATATCTTAATCTCTGGTTGGAATGTGTCGACTCCCACCCATTCGCAAAGAGCGCGAATGGATGGGGCACCCGCTAAGAAGGAGTCAGCAAGTCAACGAGTCGGCCTCTTTGCGGCAGTCTTCCTGGCGAGGGGTATTCTCCGTACGGTCTTCTTCGCAGCGGGCTTTTTGGCTGCGGCCTTCTTTGCGGGTGAAACTTTCTTTGCCGGTTTCCGGGCCGCGGCTTTTCTGACAACAGGCTTTTTCACGACAGATTTCTTTGCGGGTTTCGGCTTTGATTTGGGTAGAGCCTTGGTGGGCGTGGGCTTCGATAAAGCTTTGGCGGCTGCGGGCTTTGCCTTGGCCTTAACAGTGGCCGGTTCAGGCTTTGCAGCGGCCTTCTTGCGCACCGCGACAGTTTTGGCAGCGAGAGCCGCCTTCAGTTCGGCGTCGAATTCGGCGGGAGTGAGCGGGCGCGCGGATTTGCGCAGACGCTCAATGTCGTAGAAGGCGCGGCGTTCGGCGAGGAATACGTGGACCACAAAATCCACGTAGTCGAGGAGAATCCACTCACCGTGACGACGGCCCTCGACGGAGTTGGGAAAGACGCTAAACTCCTTTTTGAGGCGGTTCTCGATTTCGTCGGCGATGGCGATGGACTGGCGGTCGTTGGTGGCCGAGGTGACCAGGAAGAAGTCAGAGAGGCCCGCATCAATGGGGTCAAGCTCAAGGATGCGGGTGTCAAGGCCCTTCTTGTCTTCACAGACCGCGGCGGCGGCCTGAACAAGTATGCGCGTTTGCTGGTGGTGTTGCGGGATGGATGCCATTCTTTGCGATCGGTCTCCGAGCTTCATCGTATCTCTTCGATTGGAGAGGAGCAAGTCAGAGATAGAGGCTGTGGGCACGGATGTAATCGGAGACGGAATCGGGAAGCTGGGTAGGCTGCTGAGTTTGAGCGCGGATGTGGTCGCGAATTTCGGAGGCGCTGATATCGATGTCGAGGCCGGGGAGCAAGTAAAAGGGGGCTTGTTGGCCGGAGGGGTTACTGAGAGTGAGACGGCGGATTTCGATTTGCGAATAGGAAGAGGAGCGCACCCCAGGGGCTAAAGCCCCCCGGTCATTCTGCTGCATTTGCGACACCCATTCGGCTGCGCTCAGGGCAGGCTTTGAAGTCGTGCCCTGACACAACCAGTGACTGGAATCATGGTCTACGACGTCCATTTCGTCGGCTGCGGGAATGACCTCGATCATCAATCCTTCAGGGAGATAGGCTTTCAAGTCGACCAAGTCTTCGCCGGGCCGGGAGGCGACGATCAAGGGCGCGACAAAGGGAATCTCGGCGGCGCGATGCCAGCGCCTGAGGAGGGCAAAGGCGTCGGCGCCCAGAAGGCAAAAGAGGACGCCATCGGGCGGGAGTTGCGCGCGAAGAGTGAGCAGTGTGTCGAATGTGTAGTTTGGCGTACCGGAGGGTTTAGGCGCGTCGGCGAGCGAGACCGCGAAGGCGGGGTCGCCGGCAATGGCGAGACGGGTCATAGCGAGGCGATGAGCGAAAGCCGCTGTGGAGCCCTGCGGCTTGAGCGGCTGTTCACCGACAGGCGCGAAGAGAACGGCGTCGAGGCCGAGCGCAGCCTGGGCCGCGCGAGCCACTTCGATATGGCCGAGGTGAGGCGGATCAAAACTGCCTCCGAAGAAAGCTACGCGCCACCTGCGGTGGGGCTGGCGGCCTTCGGCGTCGGAAAGGGAACTCATGTATTCATGGTAGCTTGCGTCGGGGGCTGGAGCAGGTGCAGCGGAGTATGTGGCTTCCCACACATTTCGCAAAGAACGCAAAATGAATGGGGCACGGGGCCTTATGCATAGCGGCGGATGAAGTAGCGGTGCGCGGTTAATAGCCCGGTCTTTGAGGAATGTCTCGTGGTTTCCCACCCATTTCGCAAAAAGCGCGAAATGGATGGGGCACCCAAATCGTTCAAGCGCCTGCACGGTTAAGGTACAAGCGTGGATGGGCCCCTGATAAAATTGAAGGAACCAATGTTGAAGAAGAAATACGCAGAGTGGATGTACGAGTGGGAGACGCGGCTGACGATGCGCGACGAGAATCGCGTGGTGCGGCCGCTGGAGTGGGGCTTCGAGTGGGTTGAGCCGTTTTTGCGCGAGCACGGTTTTACCGAGGCGCTGCCGAGTGCGGAGATTGCGTGCGACCCTGTGTTAGCCGAGGCCGCGATGGTGCGCGTGAATGAGTTTCTGATTCGCAACAGCGACACCTACTTCAGTTACAAACGGCCCACCGACTTCAGGCTGGAAGAGCGGCATCCGGAATTGTTTCCGACCAACGTGCGGCCGGAGACGCTGGCGCAGGACGCGGCGATTAAACAGCAGGCGGCCGAGGGAAAGATTCCGACCGCGCAGTTTTTGCGGTTCACTTCGCCGGAGCGGACACCGTTTCCTGAAAACGATCTGGTGAATGCGCGCTGGTATCCCTGCCCCGCGCACAAAGATCCGAAACGGCCCAAGCAGGCCATTGTTGTGATGCCGCAATGGAACGCCGACGCGTTCAGCCACAACTCACTGTGCACGATCTTCAACAAGATGGGGATTTCGGCGCTGAGACTCTCGAAACCTTACCACGATATTCGGCGGCCGGCGGAGCTGGAGCGGTCGGACTACGCGGTGAGCGCCAACATTGGCAGGTCGATCTCTGCGTGCCGGCAAGCGGTGGTAGACATACGATGCTGCCTGGATTGGCTGGAGGCGCAAGGGTACGAGCAATTCGGCGTGCTGGGAACCAGCCTTGGTTCGTGCTACGCCTTTTTGGCCAGTGCGCACGATGCGCGGCTGAGGGTGAATGCGTTTAACCATGCGTCCACGGCTTTTGGCGATGTGACATGGGCTGGGCAGAGCACGCGCCACGTAAAGCAGGCGCTGGAAGAGGCCGGGCTTACGCAGGAGCGAGTGCGAGCTTTGTGGGCAGCGGTGAGCCCGTGCAGCTATTACGAGAAGATTGTTCGGCCCGAGGTGGATGGACCGGGCAAGAAGGTCTTGATGATTTACGGGAACTACGATCTGACCTTCCCGAAGGAATACTCACTGGAAGTAGTGAAGGCATTCACGCGGATCGGCCTCAACTTTGAGAAGCGCGTGTTGCCCTGCGGCCACTACACGACGGGCGAGACGCCTTATAAGTACATTGACGGATGGTATATGGGCTCGTTTGTTTACCGGGCGTTCAAGGCGCTGCGCGAAGAGAAAGCCGCAGGTGGGAACGCGGTTGCCGCTAATTCGGCTACGGCGCATATGGAAGAAGAGGCAGTTACGCGCTAGCAGACAGTTCCAAGTGGCGCAACAAAAGTTTGTAACGTTTGCGTCGGTCTCGTCGTCCAACTTACCTATGGTTTCTCAAGTATTCACCCGATTGATTTTTGCCCGCCTGGGGCTGGCAATTGGCGTTGTGACAGGCGGGCTCACCGCTCTCGCTTCCGGCCAGCCAGCGCAGGGGGCGAACTCAGCTGTAGCCAGCCAACCAGTTCTCGTCGAGCTATTCACATCGGAGGGGTGTTCCGATTGCCCACCGGCTGACGACTTGCTGGGGTATGTTGACGCAAACCAGCCGATTCCGGGAGCACACGTGATCGTGCTGAGCGAGCACGTTACTTATTGGAACCATCTTGGCTGGCGCGACCCCTTTTCGCTCGACGACATAGACGAACGCCAAAAGCAATACGAGGCGCGCTTCGGAGTTAGTTCGAGCTATACGCCACAAATTGTGGTGGATGGCGCAGTGCAGTTTGTGGGCAACAACTCTGGCAAGCTCGGCGGCGCCGTGGCCAGCGCGGCAGCGAAGCCAAAAGCGAAGCTTGCGATCGAAGACGCGCACCTGGTTGGTGGCGCTCTCAGCTTTTCAGTGCGCGGAGATAACAACTCTGGAGCGACACTTGTCGCAGCTGTAGCGCAGAATGCTTCACGGTCAGAGGTCGTCCGCGGAGAAAACGCCGGCCGGACATTACACCACGTCGCGGTTGTGAGGGCGATCAAGGATTTTGGATCCAAGGCTACGGACGGGAGACCGCTTCGCCTGTCAGGCGCGCTCTCTTCCGGTACAGGAAAAACGGAAGGTCCTCTAAGGCTGGTTGTCTTTCTCGCTGACCGCAGAACCGGACATGTGCTGGCCATCGCGGAGCAGACGTTCAACCTATGAATTCCTACGCCGGGAGCATTAGCGCGGGTGAGCGGCCAGCCATTTCGCAACACGCTCCTCGACTTCATCCAGTTCATCGACGGTAAGGTGGGTTCCGACCATCTGCCGGTTGGCGGCATACTTTTCCTGATTGGGCCCCCTCGCAGTAGCCGCCAGATCAAGCCAGAAGTAAGCATCCTTATCGCTCTGAGGAAGGCCCTGACCGATGGAATAAAGGACACCAAGAGTGGCTTGAGAGGGTACATCTCCTTGCTCGGCTGCTTTGCGATACCACTCTGCGGCTCGCACCATATCCCGCGGAAAGTTTTTGCCGCCGTCGCGATAGAGTGCGGCCAGATGAACTTCTCCGCCGATGTCGCCCTTGTCGGCTGCCTTGCGATACCACTCCGCAGCCTGCCTGAAATCGCGTGCGACTCCGTTGCCTGACGCGTAGCACTCGCCGACCCGCACTTGCGAGGCGGCGTCGCCTGAGCTGGCTTTTGCCAGCAGAGCCGAGTCAAGCGAGTCAGTTTGCGCGGCGGTTGTGACCAGCGCGAAGAAGGAGATCGTGGCCAGCAAGAAGTGTTTCCAGTGGGCTTTCATAGCGCCTTCCAATCAGCAGGACTAGGTATGGGTTTGGAAGTATCCCACCCTAGCCGCAAAAACAAAGACGCGGCGAGGATGGGGCACCCGGCGGGTTGGCACCGCATCCCAGAGGCGGCGAGTTAGCGGTCACCGAGCTCGTGAGACCTGAGACTTTCACTCTTCCATTAGACGCGATTTGGAAGACTGGTGGGAACGGAGTTTCTGAAACTGGGGTGGACTCCTTCCAAAACTGTATGCCGATGAAACGCGTGGCCTGTCAAGACCGCCGGTAAAAGCGCTAGAATTCCAATTATGACCGATCGCATTTCTCTTTCTCTTGCGCAAGCCGACCCTGAAGTTGCAGCAGCAGTTGACCATGAAACCCTCCGCCAGCACGAGGGACTGGAGATGATCGCCAGCGAAAACTTTGTGTCTGAGGCGGTTCTGGAGGCGGCCGGTTCCGTCTTCACGAACAAATATGCCGAGGGCTACCCTGGGCGGCGGTACTACGGCGGCTGCGAGTTTGCCGATGTAGTGGAGAACCTGGCGCGCGACCGGGCAAAGCAGCTTTTTGGCGCCGAACACGCCAACGTGCAGCCGCACTCCGGCTCGCAGGCCAACGCCTCGGCCTACATGGCGGTTTTGCAGGCGGGCGACACCATTCTGGGCCTCGACCTGGCGCACGGCGGCCATCTGACTCACGGGCACAAATTGAGTTTCAGCGGGAAGCTTTACCGTCCCACGTTTTATACGGTGCGGCGCGACACGGAGATGATTGACTACGACGAGCTGGAGTCGATTGCCGAGCGCGAGAAGCCAAAGGTGATTATGGGCGGCGGCAGCGCGTATCCAAGGATGTGGGATTTTGCGCGGATGAGGCAGATCGCCGACAAAGTGGGCGCGACCTACATCTTCGATATGGCGCATATTGCCGGTTTGGTGGCGGGTGGGGTGCATCCCTCGCCGGTGCCGCACGCACACATTACCACGACAACCACGCACAAGACGCTGCGCGGACCGCGGGCGGGACTGATTCTGTGCGGACAGGCGCTGGCGGCGGCAGTTGACCGGGCGGTTTTCCCAGGCCAGCAAGGCGGTCCGCTGGTGCATATTGTGGCCGCGAAAGCTGTTGCGCTGGGCGAGGCGCTGCGGCCGGAGTTCAAAACTTATGCAGCGCAAACCGTTGCCAATGCAAAGGCGCTGGCGGCGGCGCTGAAGGAAGCTGGATACCGCATCGTCTCCGGCGGGACTGATAACCACCTGATGCTGGTGGATGTCTTCGAGAAAGGCATTCTCGGCTCGGAAGCAGAGCTGGCGCTAGGCAAGGCGGGCATTACGGTGAACAAGAATGCGATTCCGTACGACGTCAATCCGCCGCTGAAGCCATCGGGCATTCGCATTGGCACACCCGCGCTGACGACCCGCGGCATGAAGGAGACGGAGATGCGGCAGATTGCCACCTGGATCACGAAGGCCCTGGAACAGCGCAACGACGATGCGGCTCTGGAGCGGATTCGCAAGGAAGTTGCCGAGCTGGCTAACCGTTTCCCACTTTATGCGTGGCGACGGGTGAAGTAGCGGCGGAGAGTTACCTTCCCACCCATTTCGCAAAACGCGCGAAATGGATGGGGCACCCGGCACCCGGCGCTCGGGGCTCGCATATTATTCAAAGCGCAACTTGCCTGGATGTATAGGGTTATATTTAATGTGGTTGGAGATGGCTCGGCGTGGGAGAGTGGATCGGCAGAGGATTGCAGTTTTCCCCGAGGGCATCAGGAGGAAGCGATGAAGAATATGAAGCTAGCTTTGGCGGCGTTGCTGGTTCTCTCAGTCCCAGCGTTTGCTCAGCATCAAGGAGGAAGTTCGCATCCTTCCAGTGGTGGGCATCAAGCGATCCCAACTCACGGGCCGAGCGCGTTCCATGGGACGCCTCACGCGACCGAGCCTAACCGGAATTACAGCGACCAGGCCGGCCACCCCAATGTTCCGCACGTGGATGGGAGGACCTGGGTAGGTCACGACACTGGTCGCGGCGATGTGAATTATCACCTTGATCACCCGTTTGCGCATGGCCACTTTGCCGGCGGCTTTGGGCCGGGGCATGTTTGGCACCTTGGCGGCGGCGGTCCGGGCCGGTTCTGGTTTAACGGCTGGTTCTGGGATGTGGCGGCATTTGACGTTGGCTTTTGCGACGGCTGGATGTGGGACTCGGACGACATTGTGATCTATCCTGACCCTGACCATGACGGCTGGTATCTGGCTTACAACGTGCGGCTCGGCACTTATGTGCACGTGGAGTATCTGGGCTCGTAGATGAAGAGTGGAATCGGGAATAATTTGCAAAAGTGGGGGATGAGCAGAGATGCTTGTCCCCTTCTTGTTTACATAGCGGTCATCTGGCGTTTTTCATATTGCGAGAAGCGTGCAGGGAAATAGCTGCAGGCAAGCCGGAATGAATAGCTGGACTTGGTAAAGGCTGACTGGATGGTTCGCCGAGGTGCGCAAAAGCGGATTGGTAAGTTATTCTTGACTTATGTCTATTGATTCCATTCTTTCATTAATCGACGCCGAAATTGCGAGCCTCACACAGGTCCGCTCCCTGCTGGGCAGCACCGCAAAAGTTGAGACCAAGGTAGCTGAACCGAAAACCACCAAGACGGCGAAGGCCGCAAAGACAAAGAGGAAGAAGCGCCGCGCGATGAGCCCCGAGGCGCGCAAGCGGATTGCCGATGCGCAGCGCAAGCGCTGGGCCGCAGTGAAGTCCAAGGGCAAGTAACACTTATAAATAACCAGCCAGCTCTTGACTGCCGTGATTACGCGGGCCGCCGCAGACGTTAGTGCTGCGCGGATGCGGTACCCCTGTATTATCGAGACAGCGAAATCAGCCGCTTGCATTCCTCTCAGCCAGGGCCTATTGTGTAGAGCGGCTCTCCAATTCACGTGCCCTTGCAAGTCCTATGCGAGGTGGCTTTTGCTTCCACCCCAGCGACAAAGACCCGTCGCCGTGGACCCCGGTCAAGGAAAAAGCCACTCGTTGGATTTGCTTTCGGGGTATAGCAATTGGAAAACCGCTATAGCCATCCGTGAATCTGGCTACTGCGAATGGAGGTAATCCATGCGACGATCTCTTGCGTTCTTCGCGATTCTCTTGCTGGTCATGGCGGCACATTCAGCCGCGCAAACACCTGCCGCGCAGGGCACCCCTGAATCGTTCACCGCCGCATATAACCAAGCCATGCAGGCGAAAGATTGGCCTCATGCTGTTGCCGCGGCACAGCAGCTGGTCGGGCTGAAAGCAACGCCTCTAAATTTGAAGCTCCTGGGCAATGCTCAGCTTTACTCTGGCTCAGCGGATGAAGCTCTGATGACTTACGGCCGGGCCATCGCCGCAGCGGAAGAGGAAAAGCCTGCGGAAGGAACGGCGATGGCTGGCTGGAAAGATGGCCTGTCGCAGATCTATATCGGCAAGGGGAATGCGCTGCTCAGGCTCAAGCGCAACGATGAGGCGATTGAAGCGTATAACCAATCCGCTGTATTAGCGACTAATCAGGGGCTGGCTTACTTTAATATTTGCGCCGTGCTCTATAACATCGGCAATACGAAAGATTCGGCTGCGGCCTGCCGCAAGTGCGTGCAGGCGGACCCCTCCAGGGCGAATGCCTGGTTCGTCCTTGGGTCAGATCTCTTTGCGGATTTGCCTGTAATAGCACATGGCAAGGTAATGGCTTCGCCCGAGACGCGAGAGGCGCTGGAAAAGTATCTGGCGCTGGCTCCCGACGGGCCTCACGCCGCCGATGTGCGGGCCATGCTGGAGATGCTCGCCAAGTAACGCAGATCGGCGGTGTGCATTTTGCGCCGATTAGCTCAAACACAGAAAGCGATCTGATAAGTGCCATTTATTCGATACAAAACGCCCCTCAGGGGCTAAAGCCCACGTTGATTTTGCGGAATTTACGGCACGACTAAAGTCGCCCCTGACACAATGCGGCTTTTTGAAACACGTTCCACGGGCTTTTGCGCAGCCTGTAAGGTCGTGCCCCAACACAACGCGGCTTTTTGAAGCACGTTCTAGGGGCTTTTCCGCAACCTGCGAGGCCTCGTAAGGTCGGCCTCGATTCAGGGGCCCGGAGGCCACCTGCTCCCTCCGTGTTTTCCGAAGTACAACTGTGTGTTAACCCAAGCGAGCGATTAGCGGGCCAGAGCACGTAGGTCGATCAGAGCCCCGCGATTACGAGCATGCGGGGTTCGGTCATCTCTTCGATGGCTGAACGGATGCCCTCGCGGCCGATGCCTGAATCTTTGACGCCGCCAAAGGGCATGGGGTCCGAACGCCAACTTGGTGTGTCTCCAACGATGAGGGCTCCCACTTCCAGCTCGCGATAAGCAGTGAGGATGCGGCTGGCGTCGCGGGTGAGCAGGCCGGCTTGCAGGCCGTATCTGGAGTGGTTGACGTCGGCCAACGCCTGCTCGAAATCGTCGAATGGCTCAATAGCCACCACCGGGCCGAAGACCTCCTCGTCGCGAACCTTCATGCCAGGTTTGGTTCCGGTCAGGATGGCTGGCGTCAGCATGGAGCCTCGGCGCTCGCCGCCCGCAACAAGCTTGGCTCCTCCTTCAACTGCCTCCTTGATCCAGGACTCGACCCGCTCGGCATCGCTGAGCCGGACCAGCGGACCGATCTCGGTGGCCTCGTCGGAAGGATTGCCGGAAACGAGCTTGGCGGTAGCTTCGACCACCTTCCACAAAAAAGTCTGAAAGACGCTGCGCTCGACAAAGACGCGCTGCACGCTGACACAGGACTGGCCGGCGTAACTGAAAGCGGCACGGGCTGTGCGCGCGGCGGCTTCATCCACGTCACGCCAGTCGGCGCAAACGATGAGCGCGGCGTTGCCGCCCAGCTCCAGCAGCACGCGCTTGCGCCCGGAGTGAGCCTTCAGCTCCCAGCCCACTTTAGCTGAGCCGGTAAAGCTGACCAGCTTGATGCTCTCTTCCTTTTCGATCAGCCATGAAGCGTCTGCGTTGCTGAGCGGAAGCACGGCCAGCGCCTCAGCGGGCCAGCCAGCCTTTAGAATCACCTCGCCCAATGCCAACGCGGTAAATGGGGTTTGCGAAGCGGGCTTCAGGATGACGGGGCAGCCGGCGGCGAGTGCGGGCGCGACCTTGTGCGCGACGAGGTTCAGCGGAAAGTTGAACGGAGAAATAGCGAGCACAGGGCCTACGGGAAAGCGCTGCACCAGTCCCCAGCGGCCTTCGTTGCCCTCGGTCAGGTCCAGCGGAATGCTCTCGCCGCCCAGGCGCGCGGTCTCCTCGGCAGCGGTCTTGAAGGTGAGGACGGCCCGATCGACCTCAGACCTCGCAAGGCGAACCGGCTTACCCGCTTCGGCGACGATGAGCTGGGCAAATCGCTCCTTTTGGTCGATGAGGGCGGCGGCCACGTCCTCGAGGATCTCGCGGCGTTTCCAGCGGGGCAGGGCGCGGGCGCGGCGCAAGCTGGCCACTGCGTGGTGCACAGCCTGGCGTGCATCAGCGCGAGTGGCAATGGTTGCACGCCCTACCAGGCCCTGGTCCCACGGCGAGCGCACCTCGAGCGCTTCGCCTTCGGTCCATTCTTTGCCGCACAGCAAAAATCCCGTTTGCGTTCCAGGCCTCATCTTCATGGCTCTGCACCCCTCTTCGGTGCCTGCCATGGATTCTACAAGGGAAAGGTACTGAGGGTCAGTACTACCAGAGCAATCGCACGAGCGCATTTTAGTCTCGCGATGGAAGCGGGCAGCTTGCGTGCAAGCGGATGGGGGAGACGCAGCAGACATAAACCGCTCCCAGTGCAACTTGCATGACCAGACCTGGGGTTTCGACACCAAATGGTTAGGTATATGTGGGGTACGCTAACAGTTATCTCTATCTTCTTCTTAAATAGATTCGGAATCAGACAGTAAACATTGCGACAAAGGATCGCAGTTGGCCGAGGATATTGTTCAGCTCTTTGATTGCGCCGTCTGTTTGCGTGGCAGCCGCGCTGGTGTTGCGGGCGGCCTCGGCAAGCCCGCCTATCTCCTTTGCAATTGTGAAAGCGGTTTCGGCAGCCTCGGAGATGTGGCGGCTCATCTCATTGGTGGTCGCTGTTTGTTCCTCGACTGCGGCGGCGATGCTCTGCGATATCTCGTTCACTTTGTTGGTAGCGGCGGCGATGTCAGCGATGCCGGCGACGCTCTCGCGCGTATTACTTTGGATGGTTGCAATGCGCAGACTGATGTCTTCGGTCGCTTTCGCCGTGCCCTTGGACAACTCCTTGACCTCTGTGGCCACTACCGCGAAGCCCTTGCCTGCTTCACCGGCGCGTGCCGCTTCAATAGTGGCGTTCAGGGCAAGTAGATTGGTTTGCTGAGCGATGCCGTTGATTACCTTGACTACCTTGCGGATCTCAGCCGATGACTCGTCCAGATTGGAAATCTTTTTAGTGGTGGTTTCGGTTACGCTGACGGCGGACTGAACCGCTGTTGAGGCTTTGCTGGCGCTTTGGGAGATCTCCCGAATCGAGTTCAACATCTCAACAGACCCGGCTGACACTGCGGTCAGGCCGGCGGAGACTTTCTCGCTGGACCTCGCCGCCGAAGTGGCCAGGCTACTGTTTTCGATTGCACTCTTAGCCAATTCTTTCGTGATGGCGGTCAATTCCTGTGAGGCCGACGCCATGGTCATCGTATGTTGGCTGATCTGCTGCACCTCAGCGGCCAGTTTCGACGAAACCGTGTTCAGCAGTGTCGCGATATGGTCGTAATCGCCCGCGTACTTGCCGTTGACCCGTGCTGTCAGATCCATCTGCGAAAGAGCCGTAAGCACGCGCTCAATCTCTCCGACTGGAGCGAGCCAGGCGTCGAACATCGCGTTGAATCCTTCAAAGATGCGACGGTTTGATCCAGTGAACTCTTCGACATTCGTGCGTATGCGCAGGTCGCCGAGCGCGGCTGCTTTCGTCAACCGTCCGATTTGAACGTTTCTGCGATTTATTACGTCGATAAAGCCATTGCAAACATCTTTGGCGTGAACGAAATCGCCGGGGAACCCATCGGTAAATGGTTCCGGAATCTGTCCGATGGACATGTAATGGACCGACATCACACCCTTTTCATAGGTCTGGATGATCGTGTCGAGGATCTGATTGATGCTTTGGCGAGCGGCGGTCCGGATGTCGTTGCCTTCGGGCGCCAGGCGGCGTTTTAGGTCTCCAGCGGCGACAGCATCGCGCAGCCGTTCCACCTCAGCCAGAAACGAAGGCCAACCAGCGTTATCGCTCTCGCTCTCTATGATTTCCGGCATCTTGCACCTGTCGATATCATGGAGCGGAATATTGCTCCATTAATTAAAGAAGAAAGTGTCACAGTGAACTCATCGGTCATTGAAGTGAAACATTTCAATCGGGATTTTGTTTTTCGAGCGACAACTTGTTCGTTTTACACCGGTTGATGGCGATTGCGCCCGGAGTTGTAGTCGACATGCCTAGAGCTGGGAGATGCGCGGGAAGGCTCCGAGTTGCTCTCACAATGGGCGGGCGCTTTGATGGAGTTGCCAACGAAACTGCGCGCGCACGCGCCGCTCAAGCTACACTGTTTTCCTATGATTCATGACGGACGGAGTGCAAAGCTCCCCTTTGACATCGCTGAGGCATTGGCGCATTTGCGGGCAAGCGACGCGAAACTGGGCGCGCTGATCGAACAGGCGGGAGCGTTCACACTTAAGCTCGATCCCGCACCCTCGCCTTTTGAGTCGCTGGTGGAGTCGATTCTTTATCAACAGCTGCATGGCAAGGCTGCGGCAACGATTCATCGGCGCGTGCGCGAGCACTTCGGCGGCGACCCAACTCCGCGGTTGTTGCTGGAGACGCCTGATGAAATTCTGCGAGCGGCGGGAGTTTCGTTCAACAAAATCAAAGCTCTCAAGGATCTGGCCGCGCGAACGCTGGACGGGACAGTGCCGACACACGCGGCTATCAAGAAGATGACGGATGCGGAGATTGTGGAACGGCTGACCGAAGTTCGCGGGATCGGGCCATGGACGGTGGAGATGCTGTTGATTTTCCGCCTGGGCAGGCCCGATGTGTTGCCGGTGAGCGATTACGGTGTGCGCAAGGGGTTTGCGCTGACCTTTCAGCGAGTTCCGAAGACGCGCGCGCTGGAAGCCGCGGACTTGCCGAAGCCGGAAGTGATGTTCAAAAGGGGAAAACGCTGGGCGCCGTTCCGTTCTGTGGCAAGCTGGTACCTTTGGCGGGCGTGCGATTTGGCTAAGGGTTCAGCGCCTACAGGCCGGTCGAGCTTAAAATAACTGAACGCGGTCTCCAAGTGGGCGGTTTTTGGCCGCGTAATTTTGTGTCTTCCCACCCTTGCGACAGGAGAAGGACATCGCAAGGATGGGGCACCCAGCTAAATGCCGTCGCTAGATTAGGAAACTTCATGCCAGCGAGTAAACGATTTGTCTGCATTCACGGTCACTTTTATCAGCCGCCGCGGGAGAATCCCTGGCTGGAAACGGTGGAGACGCAGGATTCGGCCGCGCCGTATCACGACTGGAACGAACGCGTTTGCGCGGAGTGTTACGCACCCAACGGCGCGGCGCGCATAGTGAACAGCAAGAACCAGATCACGCGCATTGTGAACAATTACGCACGCATCAGCTTCAATTTTGGGCCAACACTGTTGAGTTGGCTGAAGGAGAACGCGCAGCGCACCTATCGCATGATTCAGGATGGCGAACGACGCAGCCGGAAGAGCTTCAAAGGGCATAGCTCGGCCATGGCGCAGGTTTACAACCACGTGATTCTGCCGCTGGCCAACCGCCGCGACCGCATCACGCAGATTCGCTGGGGCATAGCCGACTACCAACGCCACTACGGCGTGATGCCCGAGGGGATGTGGCTGGCAGAGACGGCGGCGGACACGGAGTCGCTGGAATTGATGGCGCAGCACGGCATCAAATTTACGGTGCTGGCGCCGCACCAGTGCCTGCGCATCAGGAGCCTGAAGGATGGCGGGGACTGGACGGGGACGCCCAACGCCAGCGTGGACACTACGCACCCTTACCTGGTGCGCTTCGAATCGGGCGTCTCGATAGCCGTGTTTTTCTACGATGGGCCCGCTTCGCGGGCCATTGCATTTGAGGGGCTGCTGAACTCAGGCGAGAGCTTTGCGGCGCGGCTCAAAGGCGGCTTCAAAGACAACGCGCAGCCGCAACTGGTTCATGTGGCTACGGATGGGGAATCGTATGGCCACCACCACAGATACGGCGAAATGGCGCTGTCTTATGCTCTGCGGCTGCTGGAAGCGGACAAGACAGTCAAGCTGATGAACTACGGCAGCTTTCTGGCGCAGTTTCCACCCGAGTACGAAGCGGAGATAGTGAACAACACATCGTGGAGCTGCGAACACGGAGTGGAACGCTGGCGGTCGAACTGCGGCTGCAACGGCGGCAAGCCGGGCTGGAACCAGGAGTGGCGCGGGCCGCTCCGCCAGGCACTGGACGAGGTACGCGATGCCATGATCCCACTCACCGAGGAAGAGGGCGGCAAGCTCTTCCGCGACGTCTGGGCCGCTCGCGACAACTACATCCAGGTGGTGCTCGATCGGGGCGCGGAGACGCTCGATCGCTTCTTTGCCGAGAATCAGAGCCACGAGCTTACTGAGGCGGAGCGCGTGCGCGCTCGTGAACTGATGGAATTGCAACGCAATGCGCAGCTCATGTACACGAGTTGCGGATGGTTTTTCGATGACATATCGGGCATAGAGACGGTGCAGATAATTGCCTATGCGGCGCGAGTGCTGCAATTGGCACAGGAACTGTTTGGAGAGCAAGCGGAAGGACTGGAACTCGACTTTCTTGCGGCGCTGGCCAAGACGCGTTCAAATGTGCCCGCGATCGGCGACGGCGCACACATTTACAAAGAACAGGTCAGGCCGATGGAGCTTGGGCTGGAACAGGTGGCTGCACATTACGGAATCAGCAGCGTCTTCTCTTCGTTTGCCGAGGAGACTGAGTTGTTCTGCTTCCGCGTTCGGCGCCAGGCTTATGACATTTACACCTCCGGCCGCGGACGGCTTGCGCTGGGGCGCGCATCCATTGCCAACTCCATTACCGGAAAGCAGCAGAGCTTCTCGTTCGCAGTTTTGCACTTCGGGGACCAGAACATTACCGCCGCCGTGAAACCTTGCGAAGAGTCGGATGTGGCGGAGTTCGAGGGGTTCGCCAGACAGGCCGCGGAACAACTGGAGCGCGCCAAATTCCCCGAGGTGATTCGCCTGCTGGACCGCTATTACGGCCACGTGGATTACTCGCTCACTTCGCTTTTCCGCGACGAGCAGCGGCGCATTGTGCAGGTGATTTTGACCTCGACTCTTTCGAACATCGAGAGCTCGTTGATCACCATTTACGAGGACCACGCCAGCCTGCTGCACTACCTGTCGCAGGCGGGCCTGCCCAAGCCGCCGGCGCTTACGCTGGCGGCGGGATTTGCCATCAACGCCGGCCTACGCAAGGCGCTGGAGGGCGACCCTGTAGACCGGGCGCTGCTGCGCTCGTTTCTGGCGCTGGCGAAGGCGGACCAGATTCCTCTGGAGACGGCAACACTCTCTTACATTGCTGACCAGCGAATGAAGCGCGCCATGGTGGATCTGCAGATATCTGCCGGTTCGATGGAGATGCTGGACCGGGCGCTGGCGCTGGCGCGAACTCTGGTGGAGCTGCCCTTTGATCTGAATCTGTGGCAAGCGCAGAACATCTGGTATGAGATTATGCGCGTTTCGAGCTATGGCCTGACCGCGCTCGGGGCGGAAGACCGGCCACGCTGGGATAAAGGTTTTTGCGAACTGGGCGGCTGTTTGTCGATTGATTACCAGGCAATCAGCACGCAGGACCTGACGGCGGCAACTACGGGGGATTGAAGACTGTTTGGCAAGTTAATCGACTGAACATTCAGAAGGTGGAGAAATATGTTCCAAAGGAGCTGAAGCACTGTTTCCTGCAGGCTCCTTCTGCACGACTAAAGAGGCTGCGGAAAAACTCCGATTCTCAGGCAAAATCCGAGAAATACGTCCCTCAGGGGCTGAAGCCCATCATTGTTTTGTTGCGTTTGCGGCACGACTGAAGTCGTGCCCTTTCAAAGC
>JBAPYY010000492.1:0-3211 GCA_049284975.1 Occallatibacter sp. | reverse complement strand
AGTCAGCTTTCCTGGGAATCTAGACGAGTGCCCCGCGCACGGGCTGGCAGCCGTTCCTGGTTGGTTCTGTGGTTCATCCAGGCGGCGTCGAAACCTTGGCAGGCGTGCGATCGTTCCGCGCATTCGAGCTCGGCGTCAGTCGCCTCCGTTGCAATCGTTAGGAAACAGCGTATGCAAATCGAATCTATCGTGCCGTCCGGGTTCCGCCTGTGCGGGAAGACGATGTGGGTCTTTTCGGACAAGGCGTTCTCCCTCTGAGGCGGTCATGATGGCGATCTGAGGGGATTCTCGCAGAGGTCGGGGTTGCAGGGATGGTCAATGCCGCACACTTTAGATTGGAAAGTTTTGACGTCGCGGAAGGAGGGACTCAGCTCCGGCAGTCTGCGGCGTTCACAATGCGCCCCTCGTTAGGCGGCAGCTCCCCGATGAATTGATTGCATCGGGCCACTAAATGAACAATCAATACGGTTTCCATGCAACAACCTCACTCTAATGGGGAAGCCGAACGGATCCTTGTAGCAATCATCCAGCCTCTTCATCAGGGCATCAAGGATTATCATAAGAAGTGCCAAAGGCAAGTATCTGCTCACAGTAGACCAATTCGAGAGACGGCAAGGTGCAAGTGGCCTATCTCTCTCCACACGGCATCGAGCCGCAACCAGCTGTCCGGTTCCCATCGTGAGGGAGCAACGAGGCGACTATCAGTTTGACGAGCTGGCCTTTTGGCTTCTGGACTGCAGTTCGTTCACTACCTGTTTCACGTTGGGAACTGAAGAAGCAATCTGCTCTGCCTGAGCGCGCACGGAATGCGAGCTGACCTGTCCAGTGAGAGTGACAACTCCATTCTTGACATCGTATTTAACGTTTCTATGTAATCCGTTCTGGATGAGAGCGGCGTCAAGGTTCTTCTCGATCCCGGTATCGAGATCGGAGTTCATTTCCCTGGCAGCGCTTTCGCCACCGGGAGGGGTAACGGCGATCTGATTCGCTACAACCTGACCGGCTGCGATCGCCTTCGCGATCGATTCTGCTTGCGATTTCTCTGCATCTGCCGCGACATGTCCGCCAAGGGTGACCACACCCTTGTCTCGATCCTGGCTCACGGAAACATCTTTGAGCCCTGCTTGATCGAGCGACTTACGGATGCTGCCAGACACATCGGGGGACTGCGTAGCCGTCTGCTGACACCCCACCAGCAATCCGATGACCGTTAGCGCGAGGAACCCTAACCAAAATACCTTGAGCGATTTCACAGCTGTCCTTTCTCGAGCAATCAGCGATTATCTATCGTGAGTACGGAGTTTTCGGTGGCTTGGGCACATTCAAGTCCCCTTAGTCCTATTTGCACTTCAACGGGGTAGATGCAGCCCGCCAAAGAAGTAGAGGACTATGAGAATGATCAGGACGAGCCCAACGATGCCAACTCCTCCGCCAGTCCCCCATCTCCGGTATCCGTAATAGCCACCGCCGCCACCGAATACAAGCAGCAGAACAACAATGAGCACGATCAATAACATTGAAATTCCTTCTCTGGCTTCCTCGCCTCTGTTTGTCTAAGATCGGACAATGCCACAACGGCCGCTACCGGGAGACCTTGCAGGCGGCTACTAAGAGCTTTTGCTCGAGTACCTATTTCTCCAGAACCTTTTTGACTTCTCCGACCTTCTTTTGGATTTTTCCGGCCGTCTTTTCAACACGGCCTTCAGCTTCGAGCTTGGAGTCGCCAATCGCTCTCCCGGCCGTCGCTTTGACGGCGCCCTTTACCTCGTGGGCCGCACCCATTATTTCGTCCTTTGTACCCGTGTTCATCTTTTCTCCTTTTGTGGTCAATCCGCATTGGGCCAGCATTTCTGCTGAGAGAGCCGGCGCTGGCGGTTTATCCGAGAGTCTCCAGGCAAAAGCCCAATCATGCTAGGGTACAAACGACTTTCAAATCCCGTCTGTCCAATATTGCTCATGCGGGAGTCTGATCACCTCAGCATCCGAATCTGTCCGCAGTGCGGCTAATTCTCAGAGAGTTATTGCTAGTACCTGGCCGGGACCTGCCCGCACCTGTAGCTGAGAGCCGAGGCTTCGGCGTGATTAGCGCCGGTTTACCATTCATTCGAAGCGACTTCTGGCCGCTTCGGGCCCGCATTTTTGGGATGTTTGGGGAAAGGATGCGTACCCCGTGATTCGATCGCGGACTGCGAGGATGCCGCTGTTCCGTTTCCGAGCGATGCACTCACTGAGCTAGAGAGCACAGACCATCACAGCTTCCCGTGTAACGCTTGTGTATGGCCCAAAAGCGCGTGAGATCCTTCAATACGGATACATACCTCGCGAGTGCGGGCCCGGGAAGAACAATCATTCACGTCAAGGCAAAACAGATATTCTCATCTCAGGGAGACCGTGCCGACTGTCTGTTCTATCTTCGGTTGGGCCAGGCTAAGCTCACGATTGTCTCCAAGGGCGGCAAAGAAGCCACGGTTACGCTGCTCGCTCCGGGGGACTTCTTCGGCGAAGAGTGCATGGCCGGACCAAACGAGCTCCGCACCACCAGCGCCACGGCAATTACCGTCTGTGTGGTGCTCAAGATCGCTTCCGAAGAATTGATAAATTTTGATTTCGTCCCTTTTCCGATCGGGAACTTCTGAAAGAGGATCAGGTACTTCCCGCGCTCAGCATGATTCTCCGGCCTGGGACGGCTGACCATCTGATCAATTAGATACAGTCATTCCAGCCTTGCAGATTGACAATCGCATTGGGCGCTCATCGCACACGCGTTTAGAGGCCTTTAGCGCAAGCACTGCAAGATCGGCTGGACCAAGAGAAAGTGTGAAATGATCCCTGCGAAACGACCTGATGATAACGCAGTAATGTATCTTGTGGGCGGGGGGATTGCTTCTCTTGCCGCTGCAGTCTTTCTCATTCGCGACTGTGATGTCCAAGGGCACGCGATTACGATCCTGGAGGAGTCTTCCCGGATAGGCGGCAGTCTTGACGCGGCTGGAAACGCGACAGATGGCTACATCATGCGGGGTGGCCGCATGATTGAGAGCAAATACCTGTGCACCTGCGACCTCTTTTCATCGATTCCGACTCTCGATGGATCGAGGACGGTAACGCAGGAGATACTTGACTGGAACGAGACGATGAAGACGGCCTCCAAGGCGCGCTTGTTTCGGGACGGTCAAAGGGTCGATGGCCCCAGTTTTGGCTTGAGCGAGAG
>JBAPYY010000491.1:0-4575 GCA_049284975.1 Occallatibacter sp. | reverse complement strand
TCGATTGCGGCTTTGGAGTCATGCCGGGGGGTGGGCACCCGTAATCGCCTGCAAAACTAAAGTTGCCGACTACAGTCTGCCACTTGCAGCTTAATTAAATAAGCTGCCGTCTTCCACGGCTTCGCCTATGGGCTGTGAGCGGACGTCATACAGTAGGCTGGCGTGAACGGCTCGGTCCGTGTTGTTTGCGCGAGATCATCGGACTAGTTTCTGGCGCATCTTGTCCGCTCTGAGTGCCAGGGGCGAAACCCAAGGAACCGGACAAAGCATGAACACTCCTGGCTGACAGCGATTTCGGACGCGGGTTCGACTCCCGCCGCCTCCACCATATACAAAAGCAATTGATTCATAGCTTTAGACTGTGGAAAAATCTTAGAGCCTGAATTTGTACCAATTTTGTACGAGTGCTAGGCTGAAAGCATCATGCTTACGGTCTACACTCGACACACCTCCAAATGCCCAAAGAAGGATAATCCTGCCTGGCGTCGCTGCCGTTGCTGGAAGTGGATCATGGGTACAGTTCCGGGCCGTCCCGGCAGCCTGCGCGTCTCGGCGAAGACAAGGTCCTGGGGGCAAGCCGAGAGCCTGGCTCGGAAATACGAGATCACCGCCGAGGGCGGAGACGAAGTCAAAGAGGCGCGGACGCTGCCCACCGTGAAAGAGGCTGTCAAGGGTTATCTGTCCGATGCCGAGGCGCGCGGCTTGGCTCCAGCCACAATCCAGAAGCTCGAACACATCTTCAAAAAACAGCTCCTCGCTTTCTCCGAACTGCACCGGATCATCTTCCTCCGCGACGTGAATGTCCGCAACATGACGGAGTGGCGGTCGACATGGACCGACAAACCGCTGGCGAGAAAAAAGAAGTTCGAACGCGTCGTCGGCTTCTTCTGGTTCTGCGTTCGCCACGGCTGGCTGAAAGACAATCCCACGGCGACCATGGGCCGGGTGATCGCCAAGCATGTGCCGACAGACTACTTCACCGCAGACGAATACAAGCGCATCATCGGCGCTACCTATCGCCTTGGCGAGGACGCGGAGCGGTCGTGGGCTCCCGAGAAGCGCGGCATTCGGATTCGTGCTTTGACCGAATTGATGCGCTGGAGCGGACTGCGAATCCGTGATGCGGTCACGCTTGAATGCTCAAGGCTCGATGGAAACAAGCTGTTGCTTTACCAGGCCAAGACCGGCATTCCTGTTTTCGTGCCGCTCCCGCCGCACGTCGCCGATCTCCTGCGCTCGATTCCGCCCGGTCTCAAGCCAAATCCGAACTACTTCTTCTGGTCCGGGAACGGCCTGCCCAAGACGTTCGTCGCCAACTGGCAACGCGCTTATCGCCGGCTCTTCAAAGTCGCCGATCTCCGCAAACCAGACGGTACGCCCAAGCGTTGCCACTGCCATATGTTCCGCGACACCTTCGCCGTTGAGATGCTGCTGGCCGGCGTTCCCATCGATCAGGTCTCGATCCTGCTTGGCCACGCCAGCGTCCGGGTCACCGAAAAGCACTACTCACCCTGGGTGCGCGCTCGCCAGGACCAACTCGAAAAGAGCGTGCAATCGGCGTGGCAATTCCGGCCTGATCGCACTGACACTGAAAGCTGATCCCATGGGTTCTTCTTGAGCATTATCGGTACCATATGACTCATAAACGAGTCATAACGTGCTTTACAGCATCATTAATGATATATAAAACGATTGACACTTAAGCGCTAAAAAGCGAAAATGGTCCATACACGGATCATATAGATCAAATATGACTCGTTAATGCTACAAGAGGCTGAAATGACCAAGCCACTGAACCGCGCATATTCCCGTTACAGCCTCGAAGCAATCGCATTGCTCGGGCAGATGATTCGCGCGGGACGGATCGAGCGCAAAATCACTGGGGAGGAAATGGCAACTCGCATGGGCATATCCCGTGCGCTACTTCAGCGCATAGAAAAAGGCGATCCCGGCTGCGGCATTGGAGCGGTGTTTGAGGCTGCCGCGATCGCTGGCGTGCCTCTTTTTGAGACGGACCGGGGGCAAGGGACTGTTGATATCGACCGAGAGCGAATCAGCGCCCATCGGGCCGCTCTCGGAGAAATGCTAACGCTTCTGCCAAAGACGGCCCGCAAGCCCAGAAGGGCAATAAAAGATGACTTCTAAAAACGGTCACAGCGAGGCCTATGTGTGGATTTGGCTGCCCGATGAAACGGCGCCTGTCGTCGCGGGCTTATTGACCAGGGTCGGAAAGCAACTGCTTTTCAACTATGGCAAAAGCTATCTGAAGCGGAAGAACGCTATCGCCATCTATGAGCCGGAATTACCACTTCAGGCCGGAGGTATTCCCTTGCATGAAGGCTTGTCCATGCCAAGCTGCATTCGGGACGCATCCCCGGATGCGTGGGGACGGCGCGTAATCATCAATCGCAAACTCGGCCTGAAGGGACAGGATGCGTCGAAAGAGGAACTGGATGAACTGACCTATCTGTTGGAATCGGGATCAGACCGGATTGGCGCTCTGGACTTTCAGTTGTCCGCAACCAAATACGTTCCTCGGATGTCTGACCAGGCAACGCTAGATGAACTGCTGCGATCTGCCGAGCGAGTGGAAAAGGGAATACCGCTGCAGCCGGATCTGGACAAAGCATTGCAGCATGGTTCCTCGCTGGGGGGCGCCAGGCCCAAAGCGTTGATCACCGCGGACGACAGAAAGTTCATTGCGAAATTCTCGACCAGCACGGACCTCTATAACGTCGTGAAAGCGGAATTCATCGCAATGCGGCTTGCAGGGCTGGTTGGCCTGAATGTGGCATCGGTAAAGCTGACCAAAGCACTGGGCAAAGATGTGTTGCTGATTGAACGCTTTGATCGCGAGAAAGAGTCGCAGGGATGGCTCAGAAAGCCCATCGTGTCGGCGCTTACGTTGTTTGGGCTGGATGAAATGATGGCGAAGTATGCCAGCTATCAAGATCTGGCGGAAATCATCCGTCACCGCTTTACGAATCCGACCGGCGCCTTGCGCGAGCTATTTGGTCGCATCGTGTTCAACATTCTGTGCGGAAATACCGATGACCACGCGCGTAACCATGCGGCCTTCTGGGATGGGAAAAGCCTTACTCTGACGCCTGCCTATGATGTCTGTCCTCAGCCACGGACCGGTAATGAGGCAAGCCAGGCCATGTTGATTCTTGGCGACAATCGGATGAGCCAGTTGTCCGTCTGTTTGGCAGCAGCGCCGAACTTCCTGCTTGATACAGACCGGTCCAAGGACATCATCAAGCATCAGGTTGAAGTTATCCGCAAAAACTGGAATGGGGTTTGCGATGAAGCGCAGCTAACGGAAGCTGACCGTCAACTATTCTGGCACAGGCAATTTCTAAATCCTTTTGCTTTTTTCGGCGCCCCTAGGGAACCTCTGAAAATCGTCGAGTTATAAAACCTGCAAGGCTGTTTTCTCGCCACATCCGCTCAGAATCAGCTGATATCGCGGTTCTCCTGTGGCGTTTTCGTCCGCCGGAGGCGCATTTGGCCTCCGGCGGACACACTACGCCCCCTGAGGGGCCATCTGTAGATTGATCTTCGCCAGCCTCCGGCGATGCTGGTAAATATTGATCGACGCAAAGGCCGCGCACAGCCACGCGTGATTCTTCTTCAACCCGCGATAGCGCACCTTGGTAAAGCCAAAGACGCGCTTCAACACGCGGAAGGGCCACTCGACCTTGGCGCGCACCCGCGCCTTAGTGCGGTTCTTCCGCTTCTCGGCCTCGTCCACACCAGCCTTGGTTTTCACGCGGCGGCTGGTCATGTCTTGTGCCTCGGGTGCAGCCTCGCGTATCGCCGCAGTCTGTCCTTGATAACCCGCATCCCCCCACACCTTCTTTTCATCGCCGTGCAGTAAGTCGGGTAACATATGCACGTCGGAGACCGAGGACGCAGTCGCACAGACCGAGTGTACGATGCCTTCTTTCGAATCCACACCGATGTGCGCCTTCATGCCGAAGTACCACTGGTTTCCTTTGCGCGTCTGATGCATCGCGGGATCGCGCTGCTTCTTCTCGTTCTTGGTCGAACTGGGCGCGTGGATGATCGTCGCATCGACGATGGTGCCGGTGGTGATGCGGATGCCGCGGCTGGCCAGGTAGAGGTTCACCGCATCGAGCATCTGGCCGCATAGATCGTGCTCTTCGAGTAAGTGGCGGAAGTTGAGAACGGTCGTCTCGTCGGGTGCAGGCGCACTGCCCAGGTCGATACCGGCAAAGCGCCGCAAGACCGGCGACTCATACAGCGCATCTTCAGCGGCCGGGTCGGAGAGCGCGAACCACTGCTGTATAAAGTAAACGCGCAGCATGATCGCAAGCCCCACTGGCTTGCGGCCTGCCTCGCCTTTTGAATAGTACGGTTCAATAAGTGCGAATAACTCCGCCCAGGGCATGACAGCGTCCATTTCCTCCAGAAACTGCTCGCGCCGCGTCTTCTTCGAGTAGCGTTGAAACTCCGCTTGCTGGGCCAAGGTAAGCTGCTTCATTCGTGATCGGTCTCCTCTCTCCACATTACCCGCACAAGCTGTGGATCGGGGAGATTTTCAGAGGTTCC
>JBAPYY010000490.1:0-3961 GCA_049284975.1 Occallatibacter sp. | reverse complement strand
GTGGAACCCCCAGGTGAGTCATAACAGTGTTACTCTGCCCGGACTGCAGGTCTTAACCTCTGAAGACTGGAGCCAGATTGCCACGCTTGACTCGCTCGCCGGAAACCCAGGCACGGCTCCGCCACCGGACACAAATCGATTCAGGTACGTTGAAACCGATATGCTTGAGGGACCCGATCCGAATCCCATAAAAAATACCTTCTCAGTGAGCGATGGATCTATCGCTACGACGGGGCAAACCGAGTCAAAAACGATTTCGACCAGCATGAGTGCAGGCGCTCAAGTGGGTATCCCGGGCATTTACACTCTCCAGATTGTTGGCACGCTTACGATGACTTGGACTTATTCCACAAGCCTCTCCCAAAGCACAGCAAGTTCGGACCAGGAATCAATAACGCTAGGCACATCGACCCCTAAGTGCTTCGAATCGATCGACATCTATACCGATCTGATGTACCACACCTTCACCTACGTTACAGACAATCCCGCTGCGTGCAGCTCTGGAGCAACGGCAACTATCTCCGGAACCGTCACTGATTCGAATGGCAGTCCCCTCGCTCACGAGCTTGTGACAATCAAGCTCGCAGATGGTTCGATTAGGCGAATTAACACGAGTTCGACGGGACGCTACGGCCTATCCTCGGCAGTGGCAGGATCAGCAACTGTAAGCGTCGCGGGCCAAGCCGAACAAACTGTGCAACTCTCAAACAGTCATCCTGTCACCGTTGACTTTCGCAAGAGCCGATTGATGCCCTGATCGAGCTTGTCAACCAAAATTTCCTGCCGGGTGTCCCACTCATCGCGTTCTGCGATGCGTGGGATGCTGGGGGCGCTGTCACTCCTGGCCTATAGAGTATCCATTCGGCTCACCGCTGAAAGGTTCATGCGTCGTCAAGTCGCCGATTATCGGACCGCGTGAACGCCCGCGGTCAATTCTCCTCCGCCACGTGGCGCGCCCACGCGGATAGGTCCCGATAAACGCCGTTCTCGCCGGGTTCGATATTTCGTTTGGATTCGGCGATCTGGAGGCTGGGTTTTCTGGGGATGCGGACGGCGCTAAAGGCAACTTGCAGGTCCCCGTTCGACTCCGACCGTCCGCTTCGGCGGACGATCTCCGCTCAGGGCGGGCTCTCGACTACGCTCGGGATGACAACCTCCCAAACTTGGTAACTGCTTCACCGATACTTGCGAAGCACGCCCAGGACTCGGCCCTGGATGGCGCACTGGGCGGCGGGGACGTAGATGGGCTCCATTTCTACGTTGGAGGGCTGGAGGCGGACGACTGCACCTTCGGGATAGAAGCGCTTGAGGGTGGTCTCCGAGCCGTGCACGAGGGCAACGACGATTTCGCCCTGGCGGGCGGTGCGGGTGCGCTCGACCAGAACGTAGTCGCCGTTGATGATGTGCTCGTCGCGCATGGAGTCGCCGCGCACCTCGAGAGCAAAGACGTCGCGGTTGCCGACGACGTCGTGCAACGAGATCGTCTCCGGCGTCTCCATCTGCTCGACGGGCATGCCGGCGGCGATGCGGCCGGCGAGCGGCAGCTTGAGGCTGGAGCGGGTGCGCGAGCCGGGCGGCAGCACGTCGATGGAGCGGCTGCGGTTGTGCACGCGGTCGAGCATGCCCTTCTTTTCGAGGTTGGTGATGTGCTTGTGCACGGTGGCCAGGCTCTTGAGGCTCATGCCGCGCGCGATTTCTTCAAAGGAAGGTGAATAGCCATTGCGTTGGACAAAGGCTTCAAGGAAGTCCAGAACTTCTTTCTGTCTGCGTGTAACGGCCATGGGCGCAATTATAGCGAATAAAAAGCGAATCGCAAGAAGGATTTTGGATTGGGGTTACTCTTTGGGTGCTTTTGGGGATTACGGAGGAGCTTGGGCCAGCGGTGGGAACCCGCAAAGCGCATGGAAATCAATGGATTCCACAGGCTGGAGGGCGCTGTTTGGCATCCATGTAAAATAGGGGTATCTGAATGATGAAATCCCCTTCAGCGGCTGCCCCTCAGGCATCCCGCACCGCGCGGGAGACAGAGTCGCGGGAATTACCTGGGCAGGAAGGGCTCTCCCCTGCTCATGAATCAGAGCCGCAAGAACATTCGGAGCCTCCTATTGACAAGCCAGAACCGCTGATTTTGGTGGAAGGACTGCGCAAAGCCTATCGCACGGCGCGCGGCGAGCTGGTGCTTTTCGAGGGCCTGAATCTCGCGATCGAAGCCGGTGAACTGGTGGCGATTGTGGGTCAGTCGGGGACAGGAAAAAGCACACTTTTGCACATTCTGGGGGCGCTTGATACGCCTTCCGCAGGAACGGTATACTGCGCCTCAACTAACGTAGCTTCGCTTTCCCCGCGAGAGGCAGCAGCCTTTCGTAACCGCGAGATTGGCTACGTTTGGCAGTTCCATTATTTGTTGCCGGAGTTTACGGCCGAGGAGAATGTGGCCATGCCACTGATGGCGCGTGGCATGCGGCAGTCTGAGGCCATCACAGAGGCTCGGAAGTGGTTGGGCGAGGTGGATTTGGAGGATCGCGGGACGCACAGGCCCGGAGAACTTTCAGGCGGCGAGCAGCAGCGTGTGGCGTTGGCGCGAGCGCTGGTGTGCAGTCCGCGTCTGCTGCTGGCCGATGAGCCTACAGGGGATCTGGACGGCGCCACGGCGGGACGCGTTTTCGAATTGATTGAGAGGCTGCACTTGAGCCATGGGCTGACTTCGATTCTGGTTACCCACAATATGGAGTTGGCGGAACGTTGTACGCGCATTCTTCGCCTCGCAAACGGAAGGCTGACGCAGGTCACAGAATCCGCGCAGCCAGCAACATAAGCTGTAACCCTCTTGCGGGATTGCACCGTTTCCCGCAAATGTGAGTCTTATAAGGTACAACCCGCGCAAGAGTTCCCAAGCGGGCAGGAGAGGTTGGGATGGGAGTCAGCCGGACCAGCAAGACCGGCCGACGGAAGGGGTGAAAGCTGGCCCAGGACCATCCGAGAGAGCTGTTCGGAAGGAGAGCTTGCCCTTGTTGGAGTCCTCCGGCGGCGAAGCAACGAGAAGGGCGCACGCGGCAGAGCCGAAGCCGAACCTGAATTGCCAGCGACAGATTTGCCGCAGGGTGATGGGTTAGCGGACGGTTAATGCGGCGGGCAGCCTGGATGGGGAGCACATCATGTTCGAACGCTATACGGAGAAGGCGCGGCGCGTAATCTTCTTCGCGCGCTACGAGGCCAGCCAGTTCGGATCGCCTTATATCGAGACCGAGCATTTGCTGCTGGGCCTGCTGCGAGAAGACAAAGCGCTGACCAACCGCTTTTTGCGCTCGCACGCTTCGGTGGAGTCGATCCGCAAACAGATTGAAGCGCACACCACGATCCGCGAGAAAGTGTCGACCAGCGTTGACTTGCCGCTTTCAAACGAGTGCAAACGGGTGCTGGCCTATGCCGCGGAAGAGGCGGAACGGCTGGGCCACAAACACATTGGGACCGAGCATCTGCTCCTGGGCCTTTTGCGCGAAGAAAAATGCTTTGCGTCGGAGATTCTGCAGGAGCGCGGGTTGAAGCTGGCGCAGATTCGCGACGAGCTGGCTCGCGTGACGCAGGAGAAAGCCCCGCCGCAGCAGCGGCAGCGCGAGTCGAGTCTGCTGGCGGAATTCAGCCGCGACTTGACACAAGCCGCGATGGACGGGCAGCTCGATCCTCTGGTTGGGCGTGAGGGGGAATTGGAGCGCGCGATTCAAATTCTCTGCCGCCGCACCAAAAACAATCCAGTACTCATCGGCGAGCCGGGTGTGGGAAAGACGGCCATCGTCGAGGGATTAGCGCAACGCATCGCGGACGGCGAAGTGCCGAGCTTCCTTGCGGACAAGCGCGTATTGGCGCTCGATCTCTCTCTGATTGTGGCCGGAACCAAATACCGCGGGCAGTTTGAAGAACGGCTGAAGACCATCATGAAAGAGCTGATGGAGAATCAAAACTC
>JBAPYY010000489.1:0-4841 GCA_049284975.1 Occallatibacter sp. | reverse complement strand
TCACCGGCCTGCCATCCAGCCTCACCTATTTCAATACGAGTGACAGCACGCTGACCATCACGGGAACGCCCGCCTCATCCGGCGCTATTCCGATCCAGGTCTGGGTCCAGGACACCACTGGCGCTTCTGCCGGGCCGATTGCGTACACCATCAATGTTGCCGCCGGACCGAGCGGCGCTGACAACGCCAATCTCAATGGCCGCTACGTTTGCCTCTTCCAGGGATCGATCGATACCGACGGCACGAGCTGGGCCACAGTGGCCAGCTTTCAGGCTGACGGCAAGGGCAATTTCTCTAGCGGCATCTTCGACACCAACAGCTACGACATCGGCTCGGCATCGGGGACGATTTCCGGCAGCTACAGCATCGGAACGGATAACAATGGCATGGCGTCCGTTCGCACCATTCTCACCAATGGCGCCGCGGGAATCCAGACAACGCAATGGGCCATTGCGCTCAGCAATGCCGCTCAACCCGCCGAGCATTTCCGCATGGTCGAAGCGGATGACCTGGGCACACTGCCCTCTTATCAGCAAGGCTCCGCAAACTGTTATCTGGCCACGGCCAGCGCCTTTGCCTCAAGCACGATCACGAATTCGAGCTTCGCATACGGCCTTGACGGCCAGGACAACAGCGGCAATTTGAAGTCGTCAGCGGGCGTTTTTAGAGCATCCAGTGGAAACATCAGCGGAAATATTGACAGCGTTGTGGGTGGCAGCGCGACCGTCCAGACCTCGCCCTTCACCGCAACCTACACCGCGCCGGACCCAGCCACTGGCCGCTTTACCATGGCCCTCAAGGGCGCGGGAAGCTCCACCGGCTTCACCGTTTACATCATCGATGCCAATCGCATGTTCATCCTCGATAACACCTCGAACGACGGCGAACAGGCAGGCAACATGCGCACACAACAGCAGGCGTCCTACTCCGGCGCTAACATCACCGGCCCGTTCGTTCTCTACATGCAGGGGGCGGAATTCAGCTTCGGCGGCAGCACGTCGTCAGGTTATTACGCCCATATTTTCGCGGGCGCGGGCGACGGTGCGGGCAATATGGCGATCAATCAAAGCTACACAGACGACACAGGAGTTTACTCCGTTGGCCAATCGAACGGTGGCCCGTTCGCTCTCACCTTTGATCCCGTCAACCCCGGTCGCGCGACGCTCGCAACCACAAGCGGAACAACCTATCTGTACCTGTTTAATAACGGCAGCGCCTTTGAGATGAGCGTGAGCGATAACGGCTCTCTTGATTCGGGCTGGCTCGAATCCCAAACGCAAACTGCCTTTACCTATGCGGCTCTGGCCGGCAATTTTCTGGTCGGCGAAATGCCGCTGCTGTCAGGGCTTTCGCCCGGCAGCGTGGGCGAATACTCGCTGACCAGCAATGGCGCAATTAACGGCGCCATCACAAACTCAGGCCGGGAAACATTGTCGTGGGATCAAGCGACAAGCATGACCTACAGTTGGGACACAACGGCTCCCGGCACGGGAACATTCCTCGTCGTCAATGGCGCGCAGAACCAGGCAAGCTGCGCGGCTATCAGCGCGACAAAATTCGTCTGCACCTCTCAGACCGATCCTGCTCCAGGCATCGAGGTGATGGAGCAGTAAGGAAATCAAGGGCGGGAAGCTATGATGGTCACCAGCGCAGAATGAAGCAGCGCTAAACCATCTATGGCACACTGCATCTTCATTTCGGCAGGCGAAGCCAGCGGCGAACATTACGGTGCAATGCTGGCGGGCGCACTTCAAAAGCAGCTTGGCGCATCCGGCCAAACCGCTTCCTTCTTCGGCATGGGCGGCGAGCGCATGACCGCTGCCGGGGTAGAGTGCGTCGTCCGCTCCGAGGAGATGGCCGTCATGGGGCTGACCGAGGTGGTTCGCCACCTGCCCCGCATCTGGCGCGAGTATCGACGGCTCAAGCAGTCCATTCGCGTCCGAAGGCCCAGCGTGGCCGTACTCATTGATTTTCCAGAGATTCACTTCCGTCTGGCCAGGGAGTTGCACCGGCTGGGCATTCCGGTTGTCTTCTTCGTCAGTCCGCAGCTGTGGGCGTGGAAGAAGCACCGTATCAAGCTGGTGCGGAAATACGTCGACAAAATGCTGGTGATCTTTCCCTTCGAAGAGGCGTTCTATCGGGAGCAGGGTGTTCAGGCCGAATTTGTGGGCCATCCGCTGGCGGAGTTACCCGCGCCCTCGATCAGCCGCGAAAAGTTTGCCAGGAAGAGCGGCCTTGACCCGGCGAAGACCTGGATTGGCTTGCTCCCCGGAAGCCGTCCCAAGGAGATTCGCGACCATCTGCCTGAGATATTGCGTGCGGCGCGAGAGCTCGGAGGGAACTTCGAGTTCATAATCCCACTTGCGCCGACGCTGAATGCGATACAGCGGGAAGAAGTGAAACAGATCGTGCAAAATCACGCCGACGGCCTGGCTGTACAACTCGCCGATGACGCGCGCGCCGCGCTCTTTCACGCACGCGTTTCAATCGTGGCCAGCGGCACGGCAACAGTTGAAGCGGCGCTGATTGGCAATCCTTTTGTTGTCGTCTACCGGGTCTCTGCGCTTACCTACGCGATTGCCAAGCGGCTCGTCACGGTGCCTCATGTGGCAATGGCCAATCTGATTGCCGGCAAGCGGGTGGTGCCGGAACTGATTCAGAGCGATTTCACAGCGGCAAAGGTCGTCCGCAAGATAACGCCGCTGATTCCTGACGGCTCGCCGCGCCGGTTGATGATGGAAGAGTTCGCGCGCATTCGCGGCTTGCTGGCCAGGAACAGTGGTGCGAGTAAAGTCGGCGGCGCCATCGAGCGCGCAGCTCAGATTACTCTGGAGATGATGGGGCGGGACGGTTGAGGACTGCGGTCTCCCATCCTAGCCGCAAAAACAAAGGCGCGGCGAGGATGGGGCACCCCGAGTGAAGTGGAGATGATGGGGCGGGACGCAAGAGGATGAGTGCAATGCTTCGAATGGAGCAAAGGACGCTCGCGGCTGTTGGCTTGGCCTGCGCTCTGATGATTGCGCCTCTCTCAGCCCAACAGACGGAGCCGCCCGCACTCACCATCTCCGGCTACGTTATCGACGCCGAACTCGATCCGGCCACGCACCATCTCTCGGCCAAAGTTGTGGTCAGCTTTATCGCGCCGGAAGGCTCCCAGCCCAACTCCGCTCAAGCTGTCAGCTTCGGTTTTCACCCAGCGCTCAAGCTGACCAAAATCTCTGACGACGCAGGCAATTTGCTCGCCGGCGAACGCACCGGAGACGGCGGCATCCGCGTCACCCCGGCTGCGCCCATTGCGAAAGGCCAGCTCTCGCGCTGGACCTTCGAGTATGAAGGCACCATCACTGGCAACGAGGAAGGCCCTGTTCACGGCGAGAAGCTGGCTGCGATTCAGGAGCCGATTTCCTATTTGCTCTACGCGGCACGCTGGTTTCCCGTGGCCCGTGACTTGACCAACCGCTTCACCGCCGAGATGCACATTCGCGTTCCGAAGGGAATGAAGGTCTTTGCCAGCGGCAGCCGGGGCGAGGCCAAACCAGTCACGCTCACGAACGGCAAACCCGGCGACGGGTACGTCTTTACCTGGTCGAAGCCTGGCCTTCCCGGCACCGTTATTGCCGGGCGATACGTGGAGCCGATCTCGGCCGGTCCCGGCAACGTTAAGGTTTACCTCACGGCGAGTCACCAACAGGCAGCTAACGACCTGGCGCAAACGGCGGCCAGCGAGTACGGCTTTTTTGTCGATAGCTTCGGCCCGCCTGAGTCCAATCGTCTGAATGTGGTCGAGATTCCAGATGATGTGCTTCCCGCCGTCTGGGCGCCGGAGCTGGCGGCGATTCCCACGTCGCGCGTCGTTGACAAATCCGGCATTCGACTGCTGGCCAACGTCATGGCCCGTCAATGGTGGGGCGAAGAAATCAGTCCGCGCACCCTCGACGACGCATGGATAACCAATGGCATGGCCCGCTATGCAGAGCTGATGTATGTCGAGAACCAGAGCGGAAAAAACGCGCTGGAGAAAGCCGTCGAAGATGTTTCAGCCGGCGCGCTGGCCTATGACACCATCCCGCTGTCGAGCGCCAGCCGCCTCAGTCCCTTCTCGCCCGAGTTCCAGTCGATGACCATGGAAAAGGGCGCCATGATCTTCCACATGCTGCGCTGGGAGATGGGCGACAAGGCATTTCTCGCCACTCTCAAGGCCGCGCTCAGCCAGTACGCCGGCAAAGCGATTAGTGCATCGGAATTCGAGAAGCTGGCCGAGACCGAAAGCCGCCAGCAGTTGACCGCTTTCTTTGCGCAATGGGTTGACGGCACAGGCGCGCCGCAGTTTACGAACAAGTACGCGGTCTACCGCCTGGGCAACAACAAGGGCTTCCGCACGATAGGGGAGATTGAGCAGGACCTTGACCTCTTCCGTATGCCAGTGGAGTTGCGCATCGAAACCGAAGGCAAGACTGAAACGCAACGAATCGAGGTTGTCGGGACGGACACTCAGTATCAGTTCGACACATTCGGCCGGCCTCGCCGCATCAGTCTCGACCCTGAGAACTGGGTGCTCAAGTCCTCTCCCGATCTGCAAGTGCGCATTGGTATTCTCAAAGGCCAGCGGCTGGCGGCGCAGGGCGACCTTCCCGGTGCCCTCGGCGAATTCCAGAAGGCTTTGGAGGTGAATCCACAAAGTTCGCTGGTTAGCTTCCGCATCGGCGAACTGCTCTTTACCGAGCGCAACTATCAGGCTGCCGTGAACTATTACCGCGATGCGCTGCGCGGCGACGGAGAACCGCGCTGGACTGAGGCATGGAGCCACATCGCGCTTGGAAAAATATTTGACCTAACCAGCC
>JBAPYY010000488.1:0-5944 GCA_049284975.1 Occallatibacter sp. | reverse complement strand
AGTTATGAGATGCGATGCGAAGAGTCAGAGGAGTGCTACTTTCTAGATCCAGTCAAGCATTACGATGTGAATCTCTTGGCATTTGATGAAGAGGGAAAGGCGATACCCGCCCCGAAGTCTTCGGTTTGGGAGCGCATTCGTGTTGAAGAAACAATCAAGCGGTTGAAATTCAATGAACACGAAGCGTTGACAGAGGCGCGCAGAAGGATCTGGGTTACAATGACCAGCTTAATAGAACAATTTAATACCACGAAGTTGCGATGTAATTGCGGAGGAAACCCAGCCGCGCGGCAGAAGCTCCACGATCTGGCGCTACAGATACAGGAAATGACGGAGCATACAGCAGAATTATCTTCAGTCGCAAGGTGGTGCATCTACTTGCGCAATGAGGCGCATCTGTCGAGACTAGTAGCTTAGTCGACCGATGCGGACCAATCCCTCTAATGGACGTTTAAGAAAGGAAGCAACAAGATGCCAATTCAGACCGCGATATGGAAGGTTTCACCGAATCCAGAGCCGCTAACACCTTCCACACTCGCGAAAGAACAACTCCTAGAGGATATGATTGTCGTCGCTCCAAGTATGTTGTCAGACGAGTGGATGCTCATTGGCCGGCAAGAGGACACGGGTTACGGCGGCAGGATTGACCTCCTCGCGATTGCGCCCGATGGTTCTCTTGTTCTGATCGAATTGAAGCGCGATCAGACTCCGCGTGAAGTTGTGGCGCAAAGTCTCGACTACGCGAGCTGGGTTCAGGGTCTTCGATCGGATGACATCGCCGCAATATATGGCCGCTTCTTGCCAGAGCATAGTCTTTCACGAGACTTCCAGCTTCGATTCGGCCAAGCGCTCGACGAAGAGGCGCTCAATCTGAATCACCAGATTATTATTGTTGCCGGATCTCTCGATGAAAGCACCGAGAGGATTGTCGCATATCTGAGTGATCGTGATATTCCCATCAATGTTCTGTGCTTTCAGATATTTAATTGTGGAGCTGAGCAACTGCTGAGCCGCGTGTGGCTCCTCGATCCAGTGCGCACTCAAATCAATGTGGCTGCTTCTGAGAAGTCCAAGGAGCCGTGGAACGGCGAGTTTTATTGTTCGTTCGGGGATGAGAAAGCACGCTCGTGGCAAGAGGCGGTGCGTTACGGCTTTATAAGTGGCGGGGGAGGCTCTTGGTATAGCAAAACGCTTCAGCTTCTCAATCCGGGTGATCGGGTATGGGTCAAGGTTCCAGGCCGCGGATTCGTCGGCGTGGGCCGTGTGACCGGACGCGTACAGAGGGCTGCCGACTTCAAAGTTACAACTCCCCAAGGCGATGTATCAGTCCTTGATGTCATTGATTCCGCCTCCTATCACCTTTCATATGTCGATGATCAGGAAAAAACTGAATATTTCGTGCCCGTCAGGTGGTTACAGACTGTTCCATTGGACAGCGCCATCCAGGAGATCGGGATGTTTGGAAATCAAAATACCGTCTGCAAGCCAACGACTCCTAAATGGCGTGCGACGGTTGAGCGACTGAAAGAGAAATTTCCTAAATTTGACCAAGAGTGAAGGATCGTTTCCCACCAGTGGCATTCCGAGCATGTGAAAGCGCTGGGGGCCGAAGGCTAGGTAGCCGTCTGCGCATAGGTATCAGCATCGGCGAGGACATTCTCGCTGCGTTTGTGTTGACACGCTGGAAAAGAAACTCGCCAAGGAGAAAATCTTGCAACGAGTCAATAATCCTAAGGGCCAAAAGGCGAACAAGAAACATCGCCACTGATTCCTTGCTCTTTAGCAGCCTTGCTGGGTTCGACGATCATTAACTCCGAAATCTATTGCGGACATTCTTGCAACGCTTGCGTATCAGTGCGGCAACCGCCTCGCCAACGGGAGTAGCGATTTCCACCTTGGCGAGAGTGGCGACAACTATCTCGGCCAACTCGGGCACACGACGCCTTACTATCGGTTTGGCCAGGCCTGTCTCTTCTGCTAGCCGCTCGAAGTTGGCGGGCAACACTTTTTCGGACGAGTATTCGCCGCCGATCTTCATCGCCATGTCGTGGCTCAGTTCCGGGTAGTAGATCGTGCTTACAATGTCGTAGAGTGGTGCGAGCCTGATCTGCAAGCTGTCGGATCCGATGCCGTAATACAGCAGCGAGAAGTTCTTCCCGTGAGCGTCATTGTTGCCAACCAGGTAGTTGTAGATCACCGCATCCAACAGGCGCGCAAGATCGACGACGGGCGAGCTTGAGACTTCGCGAAGCAGCGCGAAACACTGCTTGAGAGACGGGCCGCCCTCTTTCTGATACTTCGTCTCAGAGACGATGCCGAGCGCCTGGCAGAAATCCTCCTGGTGAATCCGTTCGAGGACAGGCGCTCCTTCGCCCATCTGGCGGTGCGTTCGGTCGTAGCGCTCCACCAATAGATACGCCATCCCATCGACGGTTCTGGTCTCTACAAATGCGGCTGGTAACCCGGTAGCCGCGGCTAGCTTCATGCATAGCGCCTCGTTGAAGACCACGTCCTCGAAGCGATCGACTGCGGGTTTCAGGATATGCGTGCTCGGCGCACCGCCCAAGGGAAGACAGATTTCGCCGCCTTCGATGCGTACGGGAAGTTTATCCTGGGCTCCGGCAAGCGAGAGGCGTATCCCTTCCTCGCCCGCCAGAAGCGGACGGTGCGGCAGTTCTCTTAGCAGTGCGGCGAGTTCGCGCGAGGAAAGGGTGCGGTAGCCGTATTTGCGTTCGGGCAGCGCTTCGCCGGTCGGAAGGAACGTGACAGCTCCAGCGCATTCGCCACCGATCCGTTCCAGCATGGCGTAGTCGTTGCGCGCACTGATGCCGAGGTTGCGGGCGATGATTTCGCGTTTGCTCTCTTCGGGCAGAATGCCAGCGAAGAAGCCACGGCACTCCTTGCGCGTGAAGCGCTTTTTTCGGAGAGGCAAAGACTGCGAGAGCGGTGCGGCGCCTGGTGCGTTCAGCCAGCTCTCGACATATTCAAAGAGCATCTGGCCGCCGGCATCCTGGATTAGCTTGCCGGCGAGTACGTCGTGCAGATAAACATCAAGGGTTCTCGCCATGTGCTACTCTTCTTTCCCCGGCGGAGGTGACAGCGTCAATTTGATTCCCAGAGTATGCAGGACGGTTAGCGCCTTTCCGATCTCGCAGGTTTCCTTCCCCCTTTCGAGGTCAATGATGAAGCGCAGCCCAGTTCCCGAAGTCAGGGCCAAGTCCTTCTGGGTGACGCCCAGGTTTTTGCGTGTCGTCCTGATCAGTGCGCCGATTTGTTGGGGCGTTATCTTCATTGAGCATATCTCTCAAATAGATTACCGTACGGGAATATAATAGCGTATTCTTTGTCCAGATTCAGGAAAAAACACCGTACGGGAATATGAAGCGTCAAATAGGCCTAAAATGTCAGAAAAGTTCCCGATCGGTAACACATCGGCTGAACAGGTGGAAGAGTTCGGTTTCTGCAGATACTTTCTGCAAAATCCCATCAGACGTGGTCTGCTACCCGGCAAGGAAAATACCGTGGCCATGATGACTAACATGGCCACGATTGTTTTGTTCTGATCGCGGTCGGTGGCAAGACACGATAACGCTCCGGCACCGATCAAGAGGCTGAAGTACCGCACGCTGTATAGCTGGCCACGGGCACCAGAATCCGCAATAATGGAGATAGATGACAGACGAACAGGTCCACCGAGCCGCTGTTGTACGCGCTATTGAGGCCGCACGGGCTCATGGCAAATCAGGATTCCATCAGATTCTCCAGAGTGTAGAGGGTGCCGATCCGGGTTTAGTGGCAGAGTGCCTCGGTGATGCTAAGGGAACTTCGTCTGCTCTCCCTCTCTTGACAGCAGTTGCCAGCCAGGAGTTGCTTATCAGACTGCCAGCTCCTGACCCAGCACGAAGCCAATGGTGGTTTACGGGCGAGACCGTCCTCGAAGTCGCCAACCGCGCGACCTTCGCTGCTCACGGTGGTCGGGTGCTGTGCCTCGGGACTCCAACTATTGCTCACGAGTTGATTAGCAGCGGAGTCGATGTTCTCTTACTCGATTGCGATTTTCATGTTGTCAAGGCGGTAAGGCATCTTTCGGACAAGCCCGTAGCCTTGGAATACGATGTTGCAGACGCTTTGCCGCCGGGTTGCGAAGCTGCCTACGCGGCGGCGGTCATTGATCCGCCTTGGTATGAAGACGTCTTTCGCGCATTCTTGGGCCGAGCGCTTTGCGCCCTAGAGGAGAATGGCGATTTGTTTTGTACGCTTCCACCACGTCTTACGAGGCCAGGTATAGAGAGCTTTCGACGGATCTTGATAAGTGAAATCATCGCTTGTGGCTGTGAGATATTGGGGCTAGAGGTTGGCCGGTTAGCATATGTAGTGCCGCGCTTCGAAGAAGTCGCATTCAGTCGTATAACGGATTTTCGCTCGATACCATGGCGGCACGCAGACCTACTTCACGTCAGGAAGCTCTCGGGTGCGAAGGCCTTTAGTATCCCGGATCTCCAGACCGCGAAGGTTGAGGTTTTTGCACGAAGGGCGCACGAATTCAGAGTGTTTCTTCGAGGCAGTCAGTCTTTGGATCCCCGTGTTGCCCTAGAACCCCTCCCTACCTATTCCGGCAACGTCAGTACGCGTGCGTATGCCGGTGAATCGCCAGATCTTTGGACAACTGAGAAGAGGGGCGTCCGTCTCGGGCAGGTCGCTACGGTCAGGGACGTGCTTCGGGTGTGGCAAGATGTGAGTATCTGTTCCGCAACTGAGGCGATTGACAAGCTGTCCGAGTCAGTTGATCCAGCAGTCGCGAAGAATATTGTCAACGCGATTGACGGCGAAATCGATCTTTGGACAAAATTCGCAGCGGTGCCTGCTCTTCGTACTGATGAGGAAATCGAGACCGCAAAGAAGCATTCTCTTTCAGATTGGGCAACGGCTGCGTCGAGTCGCGAACATCCCGATCCGTCGGACATGTTCCGAGGCCGCTACCAACGTGATCGCGATCGCGTTCTTTGGTCGCAGGGACTACGCCGACTTGCTCATAAAACACAACTCTTTCCGACAGAACACGACGATCAGTTACGTCAGAGATTGGCCCATAGCATTGAGGTGATGCAGCTGGCATCAACCATCGGGGCCAGCTTTGGGTTGGACCGAGATCTCATTGAAGCAGGAGCCTTGGCTCATGATATTGGACACACACCGTTCGGACACGCGGGCGAGCACGCTCTGAATCGGATATTCAATGAGATTGACACGAAGTTGGGGGGATTCAACCACTATGAGCACGGTGTGGACGTTGTACGTTGGCTTGAAAGCCCATATGCTGTCTCACGAATGACTGCTTTCTGCGGGTTGAATCTAACACCCGAAGTCGCAGAGTGCATTTTGAAGCACACATATTGCCAAACTGGTAATGCGTTGAGCTCTGAGAGTATCTATCGCAATTCAAAGCACTCCAGTTTCGTGCCCGCTGGCTATTGCCACCTTGAAGGGCAGGCTGTGCGTTTGGCAGACAAGATTAGCTATTTCGTTTCCGACCTCGAGGATGGCAATGCATTGGCAAAGCGAAAGGGGATAAGCTTGTCGACTTTGCCTATTTGCCGGGGCGTGATCTTCATTGTGCTTCTCAGGACGAGGGCGAATAGGGTTGAAAAAGACGGGACGGGAAAACGGGATGATCGTCCACCTAGTGGTTGATTATCATCCATGCGTTGATTGACAGCATCTCAAGCAGTCCACAAGGAGCACGACTCGGCCGGAACTCTCTTACAGGCGCATAGCTTCGGAGCAAGGAGTGGATGATGTTCAGTCGCGCATCTTAAACGTGAGCGCTATGTAAAGTGCATGTGCTAGGAGGACAAGCGTGCAGCCTGAAGCTGCTTCCATTTGTCCGGGAGCCAGTTGGGCAATTCGCTTTTGCGCGCTTGCGATAGGTTCGCAAGCAACTGCG
>JBAPYY010000487.1:0-9297 GCA_049284975.1 Occallatibacter sp. | reverse complement strand
CTTTTCACGAGCCGAAGCTTAGCCGCCTCGACGCTGTCCACTGTAACTTCCAGGACCGGCCCCAGCGTCGGGCCTCGCTCAATGAACAGGTTGATGTGCTTGCCATGAAGGCTGATCATCTGAGGCTCTTCGCCGGTAATCTCGAAATCAAGATAGTCGACGTAGAAAGCAGCTGCCTTCTTCGGGTCTGGCGCCTGAATCAATATGTCAGTACCAAAGGTGTTTGCCATGCGGGCTCCTTCGTCCCCGAAAGAGTATCACGGGTTGCATGAAGAAACCCCACTGCGGAAGGCAGTGGGGCTGTTTTTATCGGCGCTTCTTTCCGCCGGGCCGGGGTCCGGTGCGCTTGGCTCCGCCGGGTTTGGCTTTGTAGCCGGATTTCCACCCCACGGACGAAGACCTGTCCGCGGGGGCCCCGGATTTGGAGAAGCCGCCCGGTTTCGACCCACCCGGTCTGGCGCCTGCCCGCGAGCCGGAAGCAGGTTTGCCAGCACCACCGAAGCTGGGCTTCCACCCCACAGACTTAGACCTGTCTGTGGGGACCCCGGGCTTGGGCTTCCATCCGGGGCCGGCTTTTCTCTCAGCGCGGGAGGCTGAGCCGGGATAGGGCTTTGCGGTGGTGGGGCGGTAAGTGGATTCGCCTTCGGTGCGCGGCGTGTAGGGCCGGGGTGAACTGGATGAACGGCCGGCTGGCTTTGCTCCAAAGGGCCGCCTGGCGCCGTAGCCGGGGCGGGAGTCTGACCCGAAGCGCGGGCCTGAGCCAGGTCTCAGTGGCTTACTGCTTCCCCGTGCACCGCCCGCGCGAGGCTTGCCGCTACTGGTAGTGAATGGACGCGGCAGACTCCGGTTTGGGCCACCTTCGCTGCGGGAGGGCCGGACTGCGGCGGGACGATCTGAAGAACCTGGCCGCTCGAAACCGGGACGGCTGGGCCGAGGCCGATCAGTGTATGGCCGGGTCGAGCTCGGTCGGCTCGAAGCGGGCCGGTCTGCAAAAGGCCGAGGTGTGCTGGGACGGCTTGCTGTGGGCCGGCTGTAACTGGAGCGAGGCGCGCTCGAACGGGCCGTACTCGAACGATCTGGTCCGGTAATCTCCTCTATGTGAAGATTGGGCGGCCGCACGGGGCCAAGGTCCTCGTCGAAAACCCGCGCTCCACGGGCAGGAGCTTCGCGGCGAGGCGTAGCGGGGCGCTTGAACGCTGACCGTGCTTCGCGGTCTGGGCGAGTACCTCGTTCTGGACGGGCACTTCTTTCTGGCCTATCGGGGCGTTCCGGCTTCTTCCATGCGGGTTTGGCAGTGAAGGGGCGGTCCGCGGGCGGACGGCTCTCGCCGGTTGAGCTTGCGGCAAAACGCGCTGGCGGACGCGCAGGCCGATCATCCTTTTTCCATGCCGGGCGACCTGCGGGCCGTGCGACGCCAAATTTGGCTGGACCTGCGCCGGTTGCGCGGCGGGGGCGGTCGTCGGTTCGCGCTGGGCCGCGGTCTGGAGTTCGACCGAGAGCGGGGCGGAATCCCTCGGCGTTGGGGCGCGCGGGACGGAAGAGTTTGTTGGCCTCGCCACTGGCGAAGCGACTTGCTGGACGGCTTGCGCGGTCTGCGCCAAATTTCTTGGGTCGAAATTCGCTCGCACGATCTGCCGGAGGAGCGACTTCGTCCGACGGTCTGGCCGTGCGCGGACGGCCGCTGGGCTTGGGCAGCACAGTCGGCAACATGGCTGCGTCCATGGCATTCCGGCGGCGGAGTTCTTTTGATTTAGGAGTGCGCAGCTTGCCTTCGGCAGCGCGGCGCAGGGCTTCTACCTCGGACGGCTCCAGTTCGCGCAGGTTGCCCGGCTCCTGGTCCAAAACCAGCGGGCCGTAGCCAACACGGCGGATCTTTTCAACAAAGTGGCCGACTTCCTCGAACATCTTGCGCAGTTCGCGGTTGCGGCCTTCAATGAGGACCACTTCGTACCAGGGATTGTCGCCCTGTCGAACCTGGCGGATACGGGCCGGCGATGTGCGCACCTGGCCCGAACCGGGCTTGCCGCGTTCGATGGCCACGCCGCCGCGGAGAATGTTCAGCTCAGCCTCGGTAGGTTGGCCGGCGACCTTGACCAGGTAAGTTTTTTCCACGCCGGAGGAGGCTTTCGTGAGCCGATTGGCCAGTTCGCCGTCGTTGGTAACCACGAGCAACCCTTCGCTCATGTAATCGAGCCGGCCAACAGGGTAAAGGCGTTCCTTCATCTTGTCGAAGAACTGCATCACAGTGGGTCTGCCCTCGGGGTCCTTGACCGTGGTGACGAATCCCTTGGGCTTATTGAGGACGAAGTAGCGGTGGCGCTCGGCGCCCTGAAGCAGCTTGCCGTCCACGCGGATGTGGTCGCGACCTGCGTCGGCCTTGGTTCCCAGCACGGTCACCACTTTGCCGTTGACCTGCACGCGGCCCTGCTCGATCATCGCTTCGGCGCTGCGGCGGCTGGCTACCCCGGCCGCCGCAAGAATCTTCTGCAACCGCTCGAGCTTGGCTGGGGGGCGCGGTTTGGGATTGAACTCAGGCTCAGAGTCGTCATCAGCCTCGCCGCCGTCTTCGGCTTCAATTTCTGACTCGGCATCAGCCTCGATCGCAGTCTTGGCTTCGCCGTCGGTGGTGTCTCCAATTGGGTCTAGAATCTCGGCGGTTTCGACTTCCGCTTCGAGAATAGCTTCAGCTTCTATCTTGGGTTCGGCGGATTCGGTTTTTGCGGTTTCGAGTTGAAGTTTGCTTTTCTTCTTCGTCATTGGGGAAGGTTCTCGGTTTCTGCCTGCTCTGTGGGGGACAACGCAGCAGGAGCGGCCTCTGCGTGGGTGGTGGGTTCATTGCTGACCGCCATCACGGCGGTACGGGTAGATTCAGAGAGCTCTGTCTCCGGTTCAATGTCTTCAACCGGCGAGTCTTCCAGCTCCTCGCTCGCGGTTTCGTCGAATTCGGGACCGAGAGCAGGGTTCGGTTTCCGCTCGGACTCGTCCCCTGCATCGGACTCAGTCTCGTCAAGTTCAGTGGCGGCCAGCTTTTCGAACTCCTCCATGGAGGGCAGCTCGGAGACGTCTCTCAGGCCGAAGCGGAGCAGAAACTCGCGGGTGGTTTTGTAGAGAATCGGCCGGCCAATAACCTGCTTACGTCCGGCAGTCGCGATCAGCTTGCGGGCCAGCAGCGAACCGAATACGCCGGAAGCATCCACGCCGCGAATTTCATTCACTTCGGGAGCTGTGACCGGCTGCTTGTAGGCAATGATGGCCAGTGTTTCCAGCGCCGGCAAAGAGAGCCGGAGAGCTGGTTTGAGACTTTTGGCGAAGAGCCGTACGGTGTCGTGGCACTCAGGCTTGGTAGCCATGCGATAGCCGCCGGCAATCTCGCGAATTTCAACGCCGCGGCTGTCGGAGGCGCAGGAGGCGATCAGCTCATCTATTAACGGCCTCAAAATGGCGCGGACCTCGCGGTCGCGAAGGCGCGCAAGGCGGCGTGCTTCCAGATCGGCAGCGGCGTCCGTGGCGGGCGAGTCTTCTGTCGCAGTTGAACTGGTAGTTTCGCCCACTGGTTCAGCTTCAGTCTCCGCGTCTGGCTGAGGCCCCGCTTCGAGTTGACCGTCAACTGCTTGTTCGTCAGTGGGTGCAGCAGCCCGTTCTATCGTTGCCGAATCTACGGAACCCTGCTCTATTCCCAAATAAGCGAACTGCTCGTTCGTCGCGAGCTGCGGTTCGGTGGCCTCGGCGGCTTGCTCGGCAGACGCGGCTTCCAGCTGCGTCTGCCATTCAAAGGCGTCGTCGGCAAAGAGGACGGCGAGCTGGGCCAGTGTGACCGGCTCCTCCGCGGCGTAGATGACAGCTTCCAGCTTGGCTTTCAGACTCATTCTGCAATATGTACCTTTAGTTATGGTACCGGAAGAGAACGAGCCTTGCGCGTCCATTGAGAGGACGCGACCTACAAAGCCGCGTTCCTGCTGGCGAAGGGGTGAGGGCTCTAGCGGTTGTGGCTGTTATCAGGCCCTGATCCGGCCCATATTTGGGCGCCCCACGCTCGCCGCGTCTTGCTTTGCGGCCAGGGTGGGACGCGAATATCGCTCATTTTGGGCCCGCCATCAGTCACAGTGGCGAGCTTGAGGCAGTTATTTGCGGGCGCGGTCGAGAATGGCCTTGACCTCCTTTCCGAGATCGGCGCGCAGACTGCTCGCGTTTTTTGCGATGGCCGGGAGCAGAAGACTCTGAATTTCGGGCAGCACGCTGTTCACCAGGGCATAGTAGGGCGCCGGGTCGGGCGGATTGGGTTGAGGCGGAAAGGCGGCTGCGGGAACAAATTCTCTGTAAATGGGTTCGAAAATGGGCCAGAGAATGAAGCACCAGAACCAGACAAGCCCAAATTGCTGATCCAGGCTCAACCCGGCGCCGTTGGTGGAGGCGTTGAATTGCGGAGAATCGGAGCTATCGTTCGCGGCCGCGTAGTTGTATGCCTCCTGCGTATCCACGACGCCGTCGTGATTGGTATCGGGGTTGCTTGCCAAAGCCGAACCATTTGGGTAAGCGCCGTTCATGGCGGCAATCCATTGATAGGCGAAGGGGTCCCAGTCTGCGCCGCCAGCAGAAGAGAGAGAGGCGGTGGCCGCCGCGCTGACGCTGGTTGACTGGGCCGTGCTGGAGTTAAGGATGGGCGTGTTGAAGCCGCCCGAGTTGCACTGCTCCATCATCACAACCAGGGCACGAAAAGTGGGCAAAACTGACAGGTCGGCGGCAAATTCGCTGGCGTAGTAGCAAGTAAAGTCGCCATCGGAATTGGGAGGGGGATTGGAGACGTCATTCACCCACCCGCACAGGAAAGAATCATTGACGTTGCTGTCATAGTCCCCATGGTTGTTGGTGTGAATGAAGAGCAGATCGTCGGACTTCATCTTGCCGGCGAGTGTGCTGAAGACCGCCTGAAAGGCTGCGCGGGTTCCCTTTCCCGTGACTTGAATCGTGTAGGGAGTGTTGTTGCCGGGCCAGTTGCCGAGCGTCATGTCCCACACCTTCAGGGTTCCGTCGTAGTTGAGCACATAGATGTTACTCGCGCTGAAGCCGTAGATGTCGATGAGGGTGCGGTAGGCAAACTCCATGTCATTCAAGTGGCGCCCCTGGGTCAGGCCGGCGTAGAGAATCGCATATCGGTTGCCTTCCGGGTAGAGCAGCGGGCAGCGATAGATGGGAGGAAGGTGCCAATAGGGGACGGTTTTATTGAAGGTCACCGGCTCGAAAAAAGGTGTAAGCCGCACGCCGCGCGGAGTCATGCTGGGCGGGAAGCGCGCTTGAACTTCCTTGAGGAATTCGCCGCTTCCAGGGTGATAGAGCAGATATCGGCAGGGATGGCCGAAGTTAGCCAGCGGTTCATCATCGGCAAAGACAAGGACAGTGGGACCCTCCGCACGAATACCTTGGAATGACGGGCCGATGGTATCGCCAGCCTTGTAAACCCGGCTGTAGAGGGAAAGGTTGGTGGTTGTTTGACGGCGCTCCGTGATGTGACGGAGGGCGTGCGTGCGGATCTGGTCGAGAATCCGCTCAGGCAGTTCTGGAAGCATGAGATCCTCCTTGGGGACAGAGGTTCACTTCAATCGCAGGATGTACGGTGAGTAGTCAAGATTCACGGGCGAAACAAACCACCTCGCACGCTGGGAAATACGTGCCCGTCCTGGAAGAGTTCTTACCCTCTGAGGCAGAATTATGCGCCGGTAAAAGAAAAATTGTTAAGTCAATTCTCGATTTATTTTTTGCGCGCAAGAAGGGATGCGGCGCGGGTCGCGGGCAACGAGAAAAGGGCGTCCGGGGGTGCCGGACGCCTCTTTTGACCAGATTTCAGTCGTATTCAGGAAGCCTTGGTGCTGATGGTATGCAAGATGGTGACTCTCGTCTTGCCCTCATCCCGCGATGGGTTTGCGGTAACGGTCACCACGATGGACTCCTGTTGGCCCTTGGTGAGACTGATGACAGCGCCGCTGGAAGATTCCATTACAGAAGCCGCGCTGCCCAGCTTGTCCTTGTAGAAATCGACGACCTGGTTCTTCGAGTCGGAAGTGAGAAATACGCCGGTCACCATTGAGCCTGTCGGCATCTGCATACGCATGCCGCCTTGCGTGCTTTGCGCGCCTGGATAGAGGTCAGTGCCCAGATCGGCCGCGGTGAAGGTCTCCGATGGGTTGACGGTCATTCTGCCTCCGGGCGTATCCATCGTTACCTGGCCCCCAGGGCCGTTCATGTGGATTCCCCGCGAGATGCGATAAGCCGTATAACCAACCATGCCCAGGCCGAGGATGCCCAGCCCAACGACGACGGCGACGACAATCAGAATGATCTTGAGCGCGCTGCTGCCGGATTTGGCCGGCGCTCCCATTGGTTGTGCAGCGGCTGGTGTGGCAAGCGCCACCGCCGCCGTGCCACAGGATTTACAAAACTGCTCGCCGGCAGATAAAGCAGCTCCACATTTAGCGCAGAAACTTGCCACGATAATCTCCTTGCGGGTGAGTTTTCGCCCGGAACCCCCAGTTTCACGTTCCCGGCGATGAGCCAATATAACTCACAATACTCACGTCTGACGCGAACTTTAATCAACAAAAAAGGCGTCCGGGGAGTACCGGACGCCCTCAAAAGGCTAGGGGAAGCCGCCTTACGGCATTTTCGGAAATATTGTGAATTCGCAAAAGTTGTGAATGTGGGTTTTTCTTGAGGAAAAACCCACGCAGCAGTTTCGGTTTCGGTCTACATCATTCCCGAAAATGCGTTAGCTGGCGATTTGGCGGAACAGCCAGAATAGCGAACCGGAAAGCAGCGCGGCGGCAGGGAGGGTTAACACCCAGGCCATCGCAATATTGCGGATAGTGGATAACTGCAGACCACTCCCATTGGCGGCCATGGTGCCAGCTACGCCCGAACTGAGCACGTGGGTGGTTGAGACAGGCAACCCCCAGGTGTCGGCGGCCGAGATGGTGCACATGGCGACCAGCTCGGCGCAGGCGCCCTGCGCGTATGTCAGGTGTTCCTTGCCGATCTTTTCGCCGACGGTGACCACGATCCGCTTCCAGCCCACCATGGTTCCCATGCCCAGCGCCAAAGCCACGGCGACCTTGACCCACGGAGGAATGAACTTGGTCGCCTGGTCCACCGCCTTCTTATATGTCCCCATGGTCTTGTTCTCGTCTGCGGTGAAGACCGGCTGCTTTCCATCTTTCTTCAGGCTGTCGTCATTTTTCTGCATCAGACGGATGGCTTCACTGGCCACGTACATGTCGTTGCGGACGTTAGCCTGCTTGTTGGCCGGGACCCCTTTGTACTCCTTGTAGGTGATAACGTCGCCCTTGAGATCGTTGACCAGTTCGCGCAGTGCCAGCACCGTGTCCGGCCTGATTTGCTTGGTGCGAATATAGTCGGTGACCTCGGCGCGGGCATCTTCTCCGAGGATGCCGCTCTTGTCCACGTGCCGGTCGAGGACCTGCCCAGCCTGTACGCTCGCGGCGATGAAGGACTGCGTGTCATGTGCGGAGACGGCATGGTTGAGCGCGTAGGCCGTCGGCACTGTTCCAATCAGAATCAGCATGATCAGTCCCATGCCTTTCTGGCCGTCATTGGAGCCGTGCGCAAAGCTGACACCGGAGCAGGTGAAGATCAGCAGGATGCGGATTGGCCACGGCGGAGGCGTGGCGCCAGTGGGCGCCGAATACAGCACGTCGCCATTTTCGATCACGATCCGGGCAAACAAAGAGATGAGGTAAAGCCCGACGATGCCCACAAGGAGCATGACCGTGAACAGACCATAGGGGGCGTACGAGGACTGGAAAGTCTGAATGGGCAGCCATAGGGCCTTCCCCGGATCGCCAAAAAGCCCAAGAATCAACGGAGCAACAAAATTGAAGACGAATGCTCCAGGAATTCCTGTGATGAGGATGGTCGAAATCGCCCACAGCGGCTTTTTATGGTTCGCGTCGAAGTGAATAGCAAACTCTTTAGCCCATTTCGTAAGAATGAATAATTTGGATAGCAGCAGCAGCAGAGCGGCGGCGCCGAATCCGATCAGAGGAGAGATGAGCAGCACCTTGAAGACCTTGGTGGCCTGTTCCCAGTCCACGCCGGAGGTGCCGGTGTGAACGCTCATCAGTTGGTTGGCGATGCCGACGCCGATGATGGAGCCGACCATGGTGTGCGAGCTGGAGGCGGGCAGGCCGAACCACCAGGTGCTTAAGTTCCAGATGATGGCGGCGATCAGCAAGGCGAAGACCATGGCAAAGCCGGCGCCGGCGCTGACCTGAAGAATCAGCTCGACGGGCAGCAGCGTAATGATCGCGAAGGCCACCGTGCCGGTGGAGAGCAGAACGCCGCACAGGTTGCATAATCCCGACCAGACCACCGCGATGTTCGGGTCGAGCGAGTGCGTGTAGATAACCGTTGCCACGGCGTTGGCAGTGTCGTGGAAACCATTAACGAACTCGAAACCGAGAGCGATGATAAGGGCAACAATCAGCAGCAGATAGGGCCAGATGCTGCCGATGGTCACGCCCGTGAAGTCCTTGGCGATGTTGAAGCCGATGTATCCAATGCCGATCACCAGCGCCGCAAGAACAACACCGCCGCTAATCATGGCGTGGGATTTCTTCATCTTCTTGTTAAGCAGCGACGCCCCTTGGGGCAGGTCATCAGCGGTTGTTGCCAGATCGGCCATTGTGAGGCTCCAGAAGGTGGGATCAATTTGAGTTCAGTGGCGCCGGGGAAGCGAAGCTCGGACACACAACGGATAAACGAGTCAGATGAAAGGAAAATGAATTTCCGTTGGGAAGACCTGTGGATTGTTGTAGAGTGGGCGCATGGATTCACGAAAGCTTCGCATTGGTTTCGTCGCGTGGACGGCGTGCGCGGTCGTCAGCCTGGCTGTGTTTGCGTTGACCGTAGCGCTGCCGGCCCAGCAGCAGACGGCCCCACAAAAGGCCGACTCAATTCTGATTCAGAAGAAGGATCATGTGATGGAGCTGCTCGCCGGAGGTAAAGTGATTCGCACCTATAAGGTGGCTTTGGGGCAGGGAGGCCTTGCGCCAAAGGAGCGCGAAGGCGACGGACGCACGCCGGAGGGCCACTACACAATCGATGCAAAGTACCCGGTCAGCCACTATCACAAAGCTATGCACGTTTCTTATCCCAACGCCGCGGACCGCAAGCGTGCGGCTAAGCTTGGTGTCTCGCCGGGCGGGGCAATTATGATCCACGGCCTGCCGAACGGCAAGGGCTGGGTGGGCGCGGCGCACCGGCTCTACGACTGGACTCTGGGCTGCA
>JBAPYY010000486.1:0-3271 GCA_049284975.1 Occallatibacter sp. | reverse complement strand
TTGTGGAACCGAATGCTTCCACCGCGTCTCCCATCGCGTCTTTGCCCAAGATGGTGAGGTCGGCGACCAGATCTTCGGCGCTCAAACGGACTCGCCTGAGGTGAGCAAGCTCTTCTACGATGAAGTCCAGCTTGTTCTCCAGCCCGGCTAGACGGTCTTCCAGTACAGCGCTGCTCATGGCTGCACCCGCTTTCCCGCCATCGACATCTCGGCTTGAATGGGCAACTCGATTCCGCGCAACAACAGGTTCCAATAAACCCAGCGGAACATCATCTTTCCATAGTGGTTGATCGGGCTCTCTCCGAGCAGCTTGAAGGGGCCGAGGCCGGGGAGCGGGAACTCGCCCGGAAGCGGCTCGGTCTCGTAGTTGAAGTCGATGAGCAGACCTTTGCCAAATCCAGATTCGATGAAGCAGTTTGCGTGGCCGTCGAAGTGCGCGGTAACTGGACGGCCTTCGATGTGTTCCATAATGTTCTCAAACAGAATCTCGGCCTGAAAGTGCGCCACCGAGCCAGCTTTTGAACTGGGAAGGTTCGACGCATCGCCCAGCACAAACACATCCTCAAGGCCATCCGCTTGCAAGGTCTGCTTATTGGCGGGGATGAAGTTCAACTCGTTGCCCATCTCACTGCGGGCAATACAGCCGTCGCCCATGTTAGTTGGAATCGAGACCAACAGGTCGTAACTCACCTCGGTCTCATCCCAAGCCACCAGTTTCTTTTCCTTGCTGTCCACGCGAGCCATGTCGAAGTCGGGGGTTACGGAGATTTTCTTGCGCGTCAGGAACTCAGAGAGCACCCGGTTGCAGGTAGCCTTGGTGAACGCTCCGGAGAGCGGCGTCACCAGATGCAGGTCCACCTTGTCGCGCATCCCGCGCTCAGTGAAGTACGCATCCGCCAGGAAGAGAAACTCAAGCGGCGCCACCGGACACTTGATCGGCATCTCGGCGATGCTCAACACGAGCTTGCCACCCTGCCATCCCTTCAGAAACTTGCCAAGCCGATCTGAGCCCTTGGGCGTGTAAAAGTCGAACTTGCTCCGCCCCCACTCCTCATCCAAAAGGCCTTCGGTCTGCTCAGGGTGAATATCTGCTCCGGTAGCGACAATCAGGCAGTCGTACCGTATCACTTTCCCGCCAGCCAGGGTCACCGTCTTCTTCTCCGGATTGATGTGGTCGATGCCGGAGAGTATGAACTTGATACCGCTGGGCAAGTACTGGCGGCGAGGCTTCACGATATCGCGCACACGGTAGGTGCCAAAGGGAACGAAGAGAAAACCTGGCTGGTAGTAATGCTCTTCGGTCCCGTCCACGACGGTGATTCGCCATTCGCGCTCGTCCAGCGCGGAAGCGAGTTTATTGGCCATCATGGTTCCGGCGGTTCCGCCGCCGAGTATGAGCATATGCCGCATTGCGTTTCTCCCCTTTTAGAGCGAAACCAGAGTAAAAGTGCCTTCCCAAAGATTGTTCAACGTGTCTTTTTCTTAAGGAAAAAGCCACTTGGCCGATGTGCCACTGGGTACAGCTATTCTGGTTTCGCTATAGCTGTGATTCCTATTGAATAAAGCCCTCGAGGCGCGCAGACGTTACAAGCGCGGCGACGTTTATTTGCCGCCGCGAATTTGCTTCAAAAACTCCGCGACAAACCCACCGTCAGCGAGTTCTCTGACATCTTGCTCGTCACCGAAGTCCCGGGAACCGCACCCTGCGCCGAGTACCATGGGCCTGTGATCGAGTTGCGGAACGCATGATAATAGGTCGCATTCACATCCCATCCGGAGCGCAGCGTCTCGACCACTCCGCCTGAGACATGGTGCTGCACGATGGCTGGCGCTGGAGTATTGAAGAATGTGTACTTCGCCGGGACCGGGTTTTGCGAGAAGTTGTATCCGCCGATCACCTTGAAGTTGGTGCTGACCTGCTGCTGCACACCGCCACCGATGGCCCAGATATTGTTCCAGCCAAATCCGGCCACGGAGCCATCTGGATTGAATCCGGCCTTGGAGAAGCCCGCGGTGTTGGCATAGTTGAACCAGCGCGCATCAACTCCGATATGCGACTTCTTTGATGGAGTGATTCCGACGCCCATGCTAAGTAGCTGCGGAAGATTCATCTGGAAGCTCAGTGTGTGGTTAACACCGGTCAGGTCCTTGCGAATCCAGGAGAACTGCTGAAACCAGATGGGCGAGTGATAAGCCAGTCCGATGCTGGTCACAGGATTGATCTTGTAATGCAAGCCGGCATTGAAGCCTCCGCCAAGAGCAGGCGCGTTGTAGCCGGCTGAAAGGTAATAGGGCGACGTACTCCCCGCCATGACAGGAGCTGAAAACGGCGCAGGGACCACCTGCAACATGGACAATGCGGGAACCAGGGATAGGCCCGCCGACAGCTTGTCGCTGAGCGAACGGGAAACGCCCATGGGAACTTCAAGCAACATATAGTTCGACTTGATGCCGCCGAATCCGAAACCGTTGGGCGGTTGGGCGGTGAGAATGGGATTGGAAAAATTCGTATTCAGGTTGTAGTCCACGCCAAAACCACTGACGGCCAGCATGGCGGCGTGATAAGCATTCCGGCTTCCTTGCGGGTGGTAGATGAAGGACATCCCCGGCATGAAGGCGGCATTCCTGTGGCTCACCGTCGTGCCTGAAAGCGTAGCTCCCGGAACGCCGGGACCGAAGGCATCGGCGTCTACTGTACTGGATAGGCTTCTCCAAGCCGCAAAACCCGTGCCGTGAATCTCGAAGCGCCGGCCTTTGAACTCTGTCGAGCACGCAGCGTTCCAGGCGATGGATCCCGTCGCATCAAGGCAAATTCCCGTATCGGCGCCACCCATTGCTTCGTTTACCGGCCCTGCGCCATGCAGAAAATGGCCGTCCGTTGCCGACAGCATTGAAGACCAAAGGATCAGCAACCCTGCCAAGAGCAGGCCTCTCGCGGACTTTCGCCCAATCAAACTCTTCCCAATGTCCATAATTTCCTCTTCCGGGAGCGCCTGTGCACAGCATCATTGCTTGATGCGCGGTGGCACGGATAGCTGTCCCAAAGAAGGTTATGGCACGTTGTGTTCCAAACCTAAGCTTCAACAGAATCAATAGCTTGCTGAATAGCAACTCCGCCCGTGAAACAGTTTGTTTCAGCGTTATGTTTCACGATTGACACAGAACGTATCAGCGTTTGCAGCTCTCTTCCAGATTCAGTTCACGCATTTTGCGCCACAGTGTCGAGCGGCTCAGCCCTAGAGCGGCAGCGGCCTCTGCCCGGTGCCAGTGG
>JBAPYY010000485.1:0-1787 GCA_049284975.1 Occallatibacter sp. | reverse complement strand
GCCTTGGGAAGGAACTCTTCGATGACGACTATCTCGGCGCCTTCTTTGGCGGCAAGCTCCGGGCGATTGCCCTTGGTGAACTGGTCAATCGAGTCGCGGCGCTGCTTGATCATGGTGGCCAGAGCCTGCTGCTCTTCGGCCGGAGTGAGGATTTCGCGCGTCTCGATGGCCTTGTTCTTGAGGGCGTTTTTGATGAGGCGCAGAGTGGTGGTGCGGACCGCATCATGCGCCTTCATGGCTGTGATGATGTGTTGACTGACTAGGGCTTCGAGCGCGCCTGCTTCGGTCATTGGATTCCTTTCGAGTGGCGAACATTTCCGGAGTATGGTAAGTCCGGTTCAGTATTCGCGAAACAAACCTATTCATTAATCAGCATACCTTATGGGACAAAGCACGGCGTGTTTCGCTTGACCTATCAATCGGCAACCTAGTCTCAATGACCTCGCTCGCAGAGAATCGAATGGCGCTACAATGAAATGCGTTTGAGCTTGTATTTATGCAGGGCTGAGGAGCCCTAGGCGATGAAAGATCTGGCCTTGTCAAAGGTTTATCAATTGCTTGAACCAGGCCCAGTGGTTTTGTTGACTACTGCACAGAAGGGGCGCGCCAACATTATGACCATGTCTTGGCACATGATGGTCGAGTTTGAACCACCGCTGATTGCCTGCGTGGTCAGCAATGCGAATTACAGCTATGCGGCTTTGCGGGCGACGAAAGAGTGCGTGATTGCGATTCCGGCGCTAAAACTCGCACCCATAGTCGCGGAAATCGGCAACTGCTCAGGACGGGATGTGGACAAATTCAAGAGATTTGACCTGACGCCGGAGTTAGCCGAACGCGTGACGCCGCCGCTCGTGACGGAGTGCTTTGTCAACCTCGAATGCCAGGTGATCAATACACGTCTCGTCAATATGTTCAACATCTTCATTCTGGAAGTGGTTAAAGCCTGGACCGATCCAGCACAGAAGAATCCGAAAACCATTCATCATCATGGCTACGGAAAGTTCGTGGTGGATGGCGAGATGATTAAACTGAAGTCGAAAAAGGCGTAGGCGAGCGGGCCGCGCTTGACCGCCATATGATCACAGTGTTCCGGTCCAACCGCGAACAGTGCGGCGTGATCAGGTATTATTCTGGGTAGTTAATCTTGAGATCAGCCATGCACGAAGGCAAGCAACTCGACTCTGCTCTGCGACGACGTATGCGCTATGCTGAATGCAAACTGAAAGCCGCGCGGCAACGACTGGCTCGGACTGAGCGCGGTATTGCCTATTGGTCGCGCACCCTCGCCGACCTCAAGCATGAGCGGACTCGCGCCGTACAGCCACCACTCTGGCCAGAAGAAGAAACGAGTAAAAAGACCTGAGCTCACGAGGTTGAGGCCTGCGCCAGCCCAGGTCTGAATTGTTGGGCTGCCAGTTACTTGCCTGCAGCAGCCTTTTGCGCCGCCCAACGCTTCTTGACGGCCTCAGCAATGCGCTTGCGTCCCTCGGCAGATAGATGCCTCTTCTTCCTTTTCTTTGCCGGCTTTGCGCTGACGTGAGCAACCACCGCAGCTTTCTTGGCTGAAGCCGCAACCTTCTTAGGACGGCCGGCTTTCTTCTTCGCTGCCGGCGCGGCGAGGCCGCTCAGCAAGGCGCGCGCCTGATGCAGCTTTGCGATCTCATTGTCGATCGTTGCCAGAATTTCCGATACTCCCATGTAATCCTCCCTGATTGAATCAGGCAACCTGATAAATCGCCATGCAAATAAGTCACTAAGCTGCGCAAGGCAATTCAGTTGCTCCA
>JBAPYY010000484.1:0-2325 GCA_049284975.1 Occallatibacter sp. | reverse complement strand
CTTTCATCCAGATCCAGATACATCGTCAACCCGGCGGGAATGCTATCAATCCCAAAATAATCCTGGTTGGCGCCGCCCAGCGGGCTCTCAGAAATCGACTCCAGGTCAGAAGGTCCGGTGCCCAGGTACGTCGTGACGAAATCGTAAGTCCCGCTCGTGAAGCCTGGCGTGCTTCCGGTATACGTTCCGGTCATCGAACAGGTTGTGGTTGAAACCCCGGCAACGCATGCGCCCTGCGTGTTCAGATAGGTTCCGTATGGGTTATCAGTTCCCTGGCCAGTCAGGAGGTAATCCTGCGCGCTTTGCCCAAGGCTGACGCTGATTGAAGTAGCCTGTACTGCCGAAGCCGTAAGCAGCAGGCCCGCAAGCACACATACGCTCGTGCTGATTCTCATGAATTGACCTCCGTGGGGAACGGTGAGCAGTTGGGGAAACTGCCCTGTTCACTTACAAAACCTCAGAAAGCCCTCGCGTGTCAAGTGTTTTTTCCATAGGGATTTAGACAGCGTTCTTGCAACAGGTTGCGGCCATTTGCCCGGCCTCTTTTGGAACCTGTTCAGCTGATTGGCTGCTCCGTTCAAACCGCCCATGCAGCCATTCAGCCATAAATTCCGCCGTTCGCTGCTCCACATTTGGGTTGGCTGGGTACCGAGGTTACCCTGTTAACTGGATTTTCAGTACCCAGGGTTTCCCCGCCATTTCGGGAATCCAAAGGCGAGCGGGTCGCCAGCCCGCCGCCGGAAGCAAATTTGATAGAGGAGTACGCACTTATGCCCAAAGCAATCAAGTACGCCGAAAAAGCTGCGGTCTACGCGGCCAAGGGAGCGTGGGTCGTTTTTGAGCGGCTGAATCGCATCAGCCCCAACCCGTCGTTCACCCCCAAATGGTCCGACAAGCCCCTGCAGAAGAGTTACGAGAAGCAGAAGCCGCCCTTGGGCTGGCCGCGCACCACTGACTCGCTCTGTCCCAAGTGCGTGCCCGAAATCCGCAAGCAGATTCTCGACGGCAAGCTCCCCTACGAAGTGCTCCTCAACGAAAAGGTCGGCGAGATCAAGGCGCAGATCATCGAGCGCGACGGCAAAATCCTCATGGTCAAGGATTGCCCCAAGCACGGCCACTTTGAAGACCTCATGTCCATAGACACGGCCTTCTTCAAGCACCTCGAGGAAAGCTTCCCGGGCCGCGATATCCGGGCTCACAATGACAAGGGTCTGCATAACCACGGCACCTCGACCGTCACTCATGGGCGCGGCTCGGTGCTCACCATCGACCTCACCAACCGTTGCAATATGATGTGCGATCCCTGCTTCATGGACGCCAATCAGGTTGGCTTCGTCCACGAGCTGTCTCTCGAAGAAATCAAGACCATGCTCGACAACGCCATCACCCTCAAGCCCAAGCGGCAAATGAGCGTACAATTCAGCGGTGGCGAGCCCACGCTGTCGCCGCACTTCCTTGAAGCCGTCGCATACAGCCGCAAGGTCGGCTACAACAGCGTGCAGGCAGCCTCCAATGGCATTGAATTCGCCAAGAGCAAAGAGTTTTGCCGCGCCGCCGCACTCGCCGGCCTTCGCTACGTCTATCTTCAATTTGACGGCATCGGAAACGCTGCCAACTCGCACCGCAAGGTCGGCAACCTGTTTGATGTGAAGCTGCAGGCCATCAACAACCTGCACGAAGCTGGCGTCGAGATTGTGCCGGTGACCACCATCATCAACGGCATCAACAACGAGCAGGTGGGCCACATCATCCAGTTCGCCCTCGACAACCCCAAGAAGATCAGCTTCCTCAGCTTCCAGCCGGTCAGCTTTACCGGCCGCGACGAGGAAATCACCGACGAGCGCCGTCTCGCCCAGCGCTACACCCTCTCGCACATGGCCCACGACATCAAAAAGCAGTGCGGCATCGGCGAGCCGCAGCGCGACTGGTTCCCCATCAGCTTCATGAGCACCTTCAGCGATTGGGCCGACCTCATTCACGGACCCGCCGCCGAATGGGGCCAGCTCTCCTGCGGATGCCATCCCAACTGCGGCATCGGCATGGCGCTGATGATCGACAAGGAAACCAAGGAATCCGCACCCGTAACCGCCTTCCTCAATATGGATAAGGTGGCCAAGGATGTTGCCAAAATCAACGATGCGGCGCGCGGCAAGTGGCTCTCCGTCATTGGCATCTCGCTCTCTCTGCTCCGCAACTACGATCCATTCCAGGCGCCCACCCACTTCAAAATCACTGACATGATGAAGAAGATGGACAAGACCTTCAACGCCACCGGCAAAAACTACGGCAGCGTCAAGGGCGACCGCACTCTGGAAGACATCAAGC
>JBAPYY010000483.1:0-3466 GCA_049284975.1 Occallatibacter sp. | reverse complement strand
TCCCCGAGGTTGGCCTTCCTTAACTGCTCGTCAACCTTTTCGCGCAAGGCAATCAGCCGAGGTTCCCCCGGCATCTGTTCGAGCGCCTGCTGAACAACGGTGAGAGCTTCCTGGGGGCTGGTAAGGAACAGATTGTAAACTTCGAGAGAAGTCTTCTCAACCAGCTTCTTCGCGGCCTGTTGGCGCAGCTTCGCTTCCGCATCGACTTTCAACTGAAGCAACGCGGCCTCGCCGGGAAGACGCTCTTGCGCGCGTTGAATCAGCGCAAGGGCACGCTCGTATGATTCCGCCGCAATGCATTCAGAAATCTCGGCGACGATTTGTTCAATGATCGAGCGTCGCCTCTCCTCCTCCTGGCGCTCCACCGCAGCCTGGTAAAGCTGCTGAGTTTCACTGTCTGTCGGGTCAACCTCAAGCGCCGCGCGCAGATTCTTGATTGCTTCCGGGAATTGCTTCGCGGCAAGTTGAGCACGAGCCGCATCATGGAACTCCCGCCGCGTGCGTTCCCTTGATGCCCGCTCTGCCTCCTGAAGGATCCTCGCGCGTTCGTTGCGCAGGTCCGTATTGCGCTCATCAAGTTGAAGCGCCTTGTCGATCAGTTCACTCGCAGCCCCGAAGTTGCTGCGGGTACGAGCTTCGCGGGCCTGCGACAGAAGCGAGGCAACCTTATCTGCCTTATCCTTCAATCCGCGAATGTGTTCGATTTTTTGGGCAAGCTCGGAATTTCCCCGGTCTACCCCTTCCGCCTGTCTGTAGAACTCAAGAGCATCGGCATAATGTTGCGCAAGAGCCGCCTCCTCAGCTTCCTCCAATAGCTGCCGAAGCTGCTCCGTCTTCTGTTGGCGTGAGAGCTTCTCCTGCACTTCGCGGAGCAGTTTCTTTACTTCTGTATTCTGAGGATTAAGACGCTGCAGGTCGAGCAATACCGGTCTGACGCTCGTCCACTTCTCCTGATCCATCAGATGCTTTACATTGCCCAGCACTTCGCCAACATGTTCACGCTTGAGTTCGTCGTTGATCGCCTCAATATCCGCAGCCATTTCTTCGGCAGTCTCATATCGATCTGCCGGATCTTTTTGGAGCGCATGATCAATCAACTGGTCAAGGGCCGGCGGATAATCTGCGAGCATACTCGACAGCGGGTCATGCGGCTCGTGGATTACCTTGTAAAGAGTTGCGGGATCGTCGCTGGGAAACGGCAACCGCCCGGTTAGCAGCAGGTAGAGAATGACGCCCACGGACCAAATATCGGCCCTGCCATCCGCGGCCCTGCCCAATAGTCTCTCTGGAGGGATGTAGTGAAAGGTGCCGATAACCATGCCCGTCTGCGTGTGTCCGGATTGGCTTTCCAGCCGGGCAACCCCAAAGTCCACAATCTTGATGTTTCCATCCGGCTGCACCATGATGTTTGCCGGCTTGATGTCTCGATGGATAACTCCCTTCTGGTGGGCATAGCCCAAACCTATGCATACCTGGCGAACAATTTCCAACTTTTCGATAAGAGAAAACTGGCGTCCGGCGCGGAGCAGATTTTCCAGCGAATCTCCGGGAACAAACTCCATGACGATGTAGGGGAGGCCATCCTGTTCGCCGAAGTCGTACACGGTGACGATATTCGGATGATTCAGGACGCCGGAGCGAGCCTCCAGCAGAAAACGCTGACGAAGTTCTTCAGTCGCTTCGGTGAGCGTCTTGATCGCCACCTCGCGACCGACAGATTTATCCATTCCTCTGTAAACGACACCCATGCCGCCGACGCCCAGGATGCCCAGGATCTGGTATTTGCCGATTTGAGTAACTGATGTACCTGTATCCATGGCTAAGCACGCGACCTAAGTGCATTTCAAACCAACAACCGCACAAATTTTCAAGGAATCCTAGCCGGCGCGGCGCAATTCAGCACGCCCTGAGAAGGCTTGTTACTTGTCAAATGCACACTGTATCTGCGTCGCCGCTGGATCCTCTTCCGGGTAGTAATCGGGGAGCCCCGGCTACGAGCTAATATACCTCATCATGCACTCTCCAGGCTTGTCATTTTATGCCTGGTCCGCGCTCAGGGTTTAGTACAGGACGGGAGCCCGTCGCCAAGCCGAAAGAGCGTGTATCTCATTCATTTCAAGCGAGCGTCTTTATTCCCTTATTTGTCTTCACCGAACGTCCAAATTGGCTTGGTCCCCCAAAAATCAGCATCGAAGGTGGAAGCAGAGGGATCACCATCCGTTGTCTTATAAGCCCTTAGCCACAGAATTGGTTACAATCTTGAATCTATGGATGAAAAACCGCAGGAGACCGTATCTGTCGAGTTCGCGGTGGGCATCGGTGAAGGCAAATTTACCGCGACCGCGGTAGTGCCTGCCGGCCATACCAACCTCACTCAAATCCTGCCTGTTTTGCAGTCGCTTGACGACTCGCTCATTAGCGGCGTTACCGCGCAGTTGAAGCAGGCCGGCCTAGCCGTCTCCTGCAAAGCCGGCTGCGGCGCCTGCTGCCGCCAGATGGTACCCTTGAGCATCTTCGAGGCCGAGACCCTCAGCGCCTGGATTCGCACCCTTCCCGAATCGCGGCAGGAGGAGCTCGCCGGTCGCTTCCACCAGGCACTTCTCTCGCTTGCCGCCGCTGGTCTCATCGACCGCATGGTCAACGAAGATTGGCTCGCAGAAACCGAATCCGCACGCCAGTTAGCCCTGGATTACTTCTACAAACACGTCCCCTGTCCGTTTCTTGAGAATGAATCCTGCTCCATTCACCCCATCCGCCCACTTATCTGCCGCGAATACCTGGTAACTTCTCCGCCGCAATACTGTGCGGACCCGGCTACGCTGCAGGTTGCCCCTGTGCGGTTGCCGCTTAACTTTTCGCGCATCCTCAATGTTATTGGCGCAGAAGTTGAACGGGATTCTCGCGGCTGGATTCCGCTTGTCTTTCTCTTCGCTTGGATGAAAGCCAACGCACACCCGGGCGAAGCAGTAGCCGGTGAAGGTCCGCAGGTGCTCTATGAATTCGTAAGACGGATAAGCCAGGCCCGAAGTCCTTTGCCTGCCGCCGAACTCTGATCCTTGCGCGGAGTTTCTCATGGAATGAATAACCCCAGCTTCACTTTCCATGTGACGGACTCGCGGGGTTACGTAACTTTGCGGGCGCCTTGTTGAGTGCCGGGTATAGGTAGCGACAACCGCAGCGCAAATTCCTCAGTCTGCTATTACCGGCAAACTGCACGAAGCCGAAGGGGGAATTGTCCCCGACAGTGCAAAAGCGGTACAAAAATCTGGGATTTTGCGTAAGTGGCTTGAATATAAGGAGATATATTGGCTCCTCAGGTAGGACTCGAACCTACAACCCTTCGGTTAACAGCCGAATGCTCTGCCATTGAGCTACTGAGGAACGTGTGGCGTATATGGTCTACACTTCTAAAAATATCAAAGCCGGCTCAATGCGTCAAAGGCGGCCGGCTCAGCAGCGCGAGCGG
>JBAPYY010000482.1:0-3863 GCA_049284975.1 Occallatibacter sp. | reverse complement strand
ACTACGGCCACCACCCCACGGAGATTCGCGCTACCCTTGCCGCAGCCCGCGAATGCGGCTACAAGAAGATTCACGTTATCTTTCAGCCGCACCGCTTCACCCGAACGCTTGATCTCATGGACCAATTCACCGGCGCGTTTCGAGATGCCGACACACTCATCGTGCTGCCCATCTATGCAGCCAGCGAGCAACCCATCCCCGGTGTGACGGCTGAATCCCTGGCCGCAAGGATTGAAGGCCCGCAAGTCCAGTTCGCCCCGGATTTCCCCGCCGCGATTGCTGCGGTCACCGCACAAGCCAAAGAAGGCGACCTCATCCTCACCCTCGGTGCTGGCAGTGTGAGTCAGTTGGGCCCGCAAATCTTGACGGCGCTGGAAAAGAATTGATAGAACCGCTCAAACCAAGTTTTCTCATTTCCCCTTCGGATTCGCCCGTAACAATGCGGGTTCCCCTTGGTGTCCTCACGCAAAAAACGCAAAAAGCTGGTGCGCCCAGGGTTATAGTGAAATCTGGCGACTCTCACGACCTTGCTCAGGCGTGACGACACTAAGCAGCAACAGAACCCGTTCCCTCGTGTGGGAAGACGAAACGCCCGCGGAGCCCCGCTTCCGGCGCGTGCAGCAGGTTGTGCCCCCTTCGGGTCGCTCGCTGACTGACGTGCCACCGGAAATGGAAGACCCTGACGGCGACGATCCCTCGCGCCCAGGCCCCCGTGGCGATTGGCAGCCTAGAGGTTCGTCGAAAAAGGACTCGCCGCGCAGTCACTGGTGGCGTCCTGCCAGCAAAGCTGGGCGTGTCCTGTTGCTGTTGGCCGTTCTCGCCGTGCTGGGCTCGCTCGCCACATCAGCTTACCTTCTCAAAACCTGGGTCGGCAGCGATGGGCGCTTTCGCATCGATGGGGCAAGCAACATCAAAGCCACAGGGCTCACCGAGGTCAGCCGCGCTGACATGCTGCCCGTCTTCGGCGAAGACATCGGGCGCAACATTTTCTTTGTCCCCTTGAGCGAGCGGCGCCGGCAACTGGAAGAGATTCCCTGGATTCAAAGCGCCACGGTGATGCGTGTGCTCCCTGACCAGATTCATGTCTCGGTGGTGGAGCGGCAACCGGTGGCCTTTACGCGCCAAGGCCAGCAGATCGGCCTGGTGGACGCCAATGGAATTCTTCTCTCCATGCCCGCGGCCATGATGGCCCAGCACCACTACTCGTTTCCTGTGGTTACGGGAATCGACTCCCGCGACCCATCGTCTGCCCGCAAGGCGCGCATGGCAGTCTATCAGCGCCTGCTCGCCGATTTGGACGCGGGCGGTCAAAAGATCTCAACGCAAATTTCCGAGGTCGATCTGACCGATCCTGAAGATGCTCGCGTAATCATGCAGGATGACACCACTCTGCTGCACTTTGGTCAGGATCAATTTCTTGTGCGTTACCAGCGTTACAAAGCGCACATTGCCGAGTGGCGTCACCAGTACCCCAGTTTAGCGGCCGTCGATTTGCGCTACGACCAGCAGGTTGTGCTGGAGATGGCTGCTGGCACTGACGTAGCGCAAGCCGCCGCCGGCGAGCAGAGTGCAGCCAATGGGTCGCAAGAGAGACAGCCAGCCCTGAAGGCTATTGAAAAAGGTCATGACGCAGGCAAATCTCTCGCAAAGCATGTCTCCGAGACAAAAGTGAAGAACCAAAAATCTCCGACCCACCCGTCCCGGCCAACCACCAAAGCAAAGCCGGGTAAAGCGAGCGCGAAGCCGGCCAGCAATGGTTCTGCAAAAGCGAAGACAGCGGCCACGAAGAACAAGGCTGCGAAAGCCAAGGCCGTTAAGGCCAAAGCGATCGAAAAGAAGCGCGCGGAGGTCAAACGCACCGCGCAGAATCAGAACAGGCAAAAGATCGCCCCAATCAATCATTCGGCCGCACCGGCCGCGATGGGACAGTGAGTGCGATGAGCCGGAATCAAGACAATTTAATCGTGGCGCTGGACATCGGCAGCGCATGGACTCGCGTGCTGGCGGCGGAATTGAATGACGGCGCCCTGCGCTATTGCGGGCACGGCATGGTGGAGTCGGCGGGCATGCGCAAAGGGCTCATCGCCGACCTCGCGCCCGCGGCAAGGGCGGTCGAAGCTGCCAACAAGCAGGCAGAGTTTACAGCCCGAGCCAACATCAGCGAGTGCGTAGTGGGTGTCGGTGGGCCGCACATTCGCGGACTCAACACCAATGGCGGAATTGAGATGGGCGGCCGTCCTCGTGAGATTGACAGCGAAGATGTGCTCAGTGTCGTTGCCCGAGCGCGAGCTGTGGAAAGACCTCCAGACCGCGAGATTCTTCACTTGTTGCGGCGCCAGTTCATCCTCGATGACCAGCAGGGCATCTTTGATCCGGTGGGCATGATTGGCAAAAAGCTTGAAGTGGAGCTGCATATCGCCACCTGCTCTGCCAGCGCACTGCAAAGCACAGTAACCTGCGCCAATCGCGCGGGACTTGAAGTGACTGAGGCGGTGCTCGAGTCGGTCGCCGGCGCCGAGGCCACACTCTCAGCCGACGAGCGGGAATTGGGCGTCTGTCTGCTCGACATAGGGTGCCACTCCAGCGATCTGGTAGTGTTTTTTGAGGGCGCGGTGGTGCACACAGGCTCCGTCAGGATTGGCGGCCAGCACTTTACCAACGACCTGGCAATAGGCTTGGAAATGCCCATCGCTCAGGCTGAACAATTGAAGCGTACATATGGGAACGCAGTGGTGACGGATGTGCCGCAGGATGCGGAGATCGAGATCGCCAATCCCCAACCGCAGATGTTGCGCCTGCGCAGGATTGCAGAAATCCTCGAGCCGCGCGCCAGTGAGCTGATGCAATTTGTAAAGGAGAATTTGCGCCAGGGCGGCGTAATGGAAGCTCTGGGCGCAGGCTGTGTGCTCACCGGCGGAGGAGCCATGCTGCCCGGCATGTTAGACATTACTGAAAGCCAATTGCGCGTTCCGGCGCGCACTGGACTTCCCGTCCGCCTGTCGCAAATGCCCGGCGAACTGGTGCATCCCGGTTTTTCGGCGGCCATTGGCATGATTCTCTACGCTCACCGCACCCGAACGAGCCGCGCCGCGGAAAGCAATACTTTGCGCACGAAACTGCGCTCAATCTTTGCAGCGAGCTTTTAACGTTTTTGTTCAACGTGACAATCAGGAGGCCGAAGCCCAAATGGAACAGTCGAGAAATGAAGCCGGAGAGATGCGCATTCAGTATCACGAAGAGGGTGTGCGCGGAGCGCGCATCAAAGTCATTGGCGTTGGCGGCGGCGGCGGCAATGCCGTCAATCGCATGATTCAGGCCCGCATGGCTGGCGTCGAATTCATCACCGCCAACACCGACGTGCAGGCGCTCAAGGCCTCACAGGCTCCCATCAAGCTGCAGCTCGGTGTCCGGCTCACTTCCGGGCTGGGCGCAGGGGCCAATCCGGATGTAGGTCGCCTGGCCGCGCTTGAAGACTCTGGAAAAATTATCGAAGCTCTCGAAGGCGCTGACATGGTATTTGTCACCGCGGGATTGGGCGGCGGTACGGGCACCGGAGCCGCTCCAGTTATAGCCTCGCTTGCCAGCGAACTGGGTATCCTGACCGTGGCCGTCGTCACGTGCCCATTTGCATTCGAGGGCAAACGCCGCCAGCAGCAAGCCGAGCAAGGACTCAAAGAGCTGATTGAGTGCGTTGACACCATGATCGTGATTCCCAATGAGAAGCTGCTGGACGTGGCCAAGGACGCCGGCTTCTTTGAGAGTTTCCGCATCGCCGACGACGTCTTGCGCCAGGGCGTGCAGGGCATCAGCGATATCATCACCATCCCTGGCATTATCAATCGCGATTTTGCCGACGTGAAAAC
>JBAPYY010000481.1:0-2050 GCA_049284975.1 Occallatibacter sp. | reverse complement strand
ATCACGATGCAGACCTCGGCCTGATTCAGGCGAAGAAGGTGGCCATCATCGGCTATGGCTCGCAGGGGCATGCCCACGCGCTCAACCTGAAAGACTCGGGCGTGCAGGTGAAGGTGGGCCTGGCGGCAAACTCGAAATCGATTGGCAAAGCGCAGAAGGCGGGTCTGGAAGTGACCACCGTGCCGGAAGCTGTGAAGTGGGCCGACGTGGTGATGGTGCTCGTTCCCGACCAGACCGCGGCCAAACTCTATGCGGACGAGATTGGTCCGAATATCAAGCCGGGCACGCTGCTCATGTTTGCGCACGGCTTCAACATTCACTTCAAGACCATTGTGCCGGCAGCGGGCATCGACGTGGGCATGGCCGCGCCTAAAGCGCCGGGTCATCGCGTGCGCGAGGTCTTTGTCGAAGGCGGCGGCGTGCCTTGTCTCATCGCGGTCCATCAGGACGCGACCGGCAAAGCCCATGCTCTCTGCCTTAGCTATCTGAAGGGCATTGGAGGCACCCGCGCCGGAGTTCTGGAGACCACCTTCAAGGAAGAAACCGAAACCGATCTCTTCGGCGAACAGGCGGTTCTTTGCGGCGGCGTGAGCGCGTTGATTAAAGCCGGATTTGAAACGCTGGTCGAGGCCGGTTATCAGCCGGAGAGCGCGTATTTCGAGTGCCTGCACGAGCTCAAGCTGATCGTCGATCTGATTTATCGCGGCGGCCTGGCCTACATGCGCTACTCGATTTCGGACACTGCGGAGTACGGCGACTACGTTTCCGGTCCGCGCGTCGTCGGCCCGGAGAGCAAGAAGGTCATGAAACAGATTCTCGCAGAGATTCAGGACGGCACCTTCGCGAAGAAGTTTTTGGCTGACCAGAACTCCGGCAAGAAGGAGTTTGTCGCGTTCCGCGAGGCTGAAGCTAAACACCAAGTCGAGATTGTTGGCAAACAACTTCGCGCGCAGATGCCGTTCCTCGATCCGGTAACGGTAGAGGAAGTGGCGAAGACGCGGTAAGAGCTTCTTCGAAACCAAGAATGACACCGCTGGGAAGGCACGGCGCGGTTGGTGTGTCTTTGGGGACCCGCACGACGGGGCTTGTCCACGCCCAGATGAGTCGAGGCCACGGCATCCTTTGGGTTACTTCGTCGCTAAAGTTGGGGATTAGCCTATAAATCTCGGGAAAGGCAGAGTTATTTTCGCCTTTACATCGCCCTTTTTCGGGAGGATAATAAGTTAAGGAGCTCCCCCGATGGCCAATATCGAATGCAGGGCAGAATTGCACGGCGATCCCACGGCAGACCAGTACAAGCAGTTCCACGACGGAATGCAGGAATTTGGTTTGGTTCGGAAGCTGTGCAGGGAGGGAAAGGTCTTTCTCCTACCTACCGGCTTTTACGTGGGTGAAAATGTCTCTTCATCGCTCCAACTACTGTCGTTAAAGATCACGGCGTTGGCATTTAGAATCACCGGATCCGTCTGCAAGCTCACTCTGACCCCGATCGGAGATCTTTCCTCAATTTGTATTTCTGGTCTTGAGGAGGACAAGAGTTTTGAGAGCCTACTCGGGTTCGCAGCCATTTTCGGGTCGTCCGTGCCGACGCCAGGTGTTAATTTCATGTCGGCATTTTCGGGGCTAGGCGCTCAGTCAACGTCCCAACACGTTCCTTCCGTGCCGCCGCTTAGTTCATGGTTCGGAAAAAGTTAGGGATCCCATCACCGTGTCCTTTTCGCCGGCTGCCCCAGGTCCAGATTTTCGGACCCGGGATCGCACGAACCTCAAAGGCCGGTTCTAACCAGCCCGTTTCAATCGCCGCTCCGCCTGCAACCGTTCGGCGAGAAACACCTTGAGCAACGACTGATATGGCACGTCGCGCTGGTTAGCGAGGATTTTCAGGTCTTCGATCATGGCGACGGGAAGCCGCACCGAGATCGTGCGCAACGTCGGCCGCAGATTCGGAAACTTCGCGCGCTTGGCCTGAGACCAGTCGATATACTTTGTCGAATCCGCGCCCGGTCCGGTCGAGGACCAGAACTCGAACTCTTCGGCTTCGTTCTTGAAC
>JBAPYY010000480.1:0-14200 GCA_049284975.1 Occallatibacter sp. | reverse complement strand
GTCGCATGATGACGCAAGAGCCAACTGCCAATGCCATTTCGCTCTCTATTCCAGGAACCCGAGCTGGCGTCTTCCAGGTCAATCTCATACCGGCACTCAGTCGCCGTACAGCTTCCGTCGTAATGCCCCCATGCGCCCCATTTGTACATGAGCTTTTGCGCGTCGGCCCAGGTGCTTTGGTAGAGGCGAATTTGGTGCATATCGGCCATCAACCGCTCGGCACGCCAGCGCAATAGCCGCTGCTGAAACTGAACCGCAGCAAAGGTGAGCAGAACGACGGCAAGCGCAGCCAAACCCGCGACGCGCAGAATGCGGAGAATCCACTTCTTGCAGGCCATCACATTAGTGTAGACACCGGTGGCAGGTAAACTGTTCCTGAATTCTATGTTTTGGGAAGCTCTGATTCAGTTCATTTTGTCAGACAAACATTCCCTCAGGGGCTAAAGCCCGCGATGATTTTAGTGCATTTTCGACACGATTAAAGTCGTGCCCTTTCAAAGAGCGTCTCTCCGGGGCTGAAGCCCGGGCTAATTTTGTGGGCTTAATGCGGGGGTTAAAACCCCCGCCTCCCTCCGTCTTGTTTTTTTCGCAGGCTGTGGAGTCGTGATCTGATACAAATCCGGTCGATTTGGAATTCACAAGAGACTGCCTAGCTCTCGGCGCGGACGAGGAGGCAGGTGATGTTGTCGCGGCCGCCCGCGCGATTGGCGGCGTCAACAAGGCGGGCGCAGAGTTCGTTGAGAGAGAGATCGGCGGCGAGCATGGATTCGATCAGCGGGTCGGGCAGTTCGTTGGTCAGCCCATCGGAGCAGAGTAGGAAGAGGTCGCCGGCCTCGGCCTTCAACTCGAAAAGATCCGGCTCAACGCTGATCTCTGTGCCGAGGGCGCGGGTGATGACGTTGCGATGCGGAGAGCGCAGCGCTTCCGCGTGGGTGATGCGGCCCATACGCACCTGCTCCTCGACCAACGAGTGGTCCTGGCTGATCTGGACAAGTGAGGAGCTGCGCATACGGTAGCAGCGACTGTCGCCAACATTGAAGACCAGCACGCGGCGGCCTTCGGTCACGATGCCAACCAGTGTGGTGCCCATGCCGTGGAGTTCGGGGTCGTGCTGCGCGCGAGAGTGGATGGTCTGGTTCGCGGCGCGGACGGCATCATTAACTACCTCACCGAACGGAACGGCATCAGCGCGGCTGCTGAGTACGCGCAACACCTCGGAGACGGCCAACTCACTCGCAACCTCGCCGGCCGCTGCGCCGCCCATGCCGTCGCAGACAACATAGACTCCGTGCTCGGCGGAGACTCCGAACGCATCTTCGTTGGACGAGCGCTTGCTGCCGCAATCGGAAATCACCGCAACCGCGTAGCTCACGTCAGAAGTAGACAAGGAAACTCTCCCGCGCCCAGTTTACACGGGTTGGCAATTACAGTTACCTTTTCACAATTTGCAAAGTTCCCTCATTCCGAAAGCGGGACAAACGCTCACTTATTCCCGCTCAATCGAAATGAAAACGTGTGCCTATGTGACTCTTTGCTGAGGCGAATTTTTTACACTGGGACGGCGATCAAGCGAGCGGTTTTTTCGTTGACAACCAGAGTGAGCCTGCTCACAATTGCTGGAAGTCTCCTTGAAGGCGGAGTAACTTCCCCGCTTACAAGTCCCGACAGGAGGAATTGTGAACAAAAGAGTTAGCTTGTTAGTGTTGTCTATTGCGGCGATTCTCACGGCCGGAACCATGGACGGCCGCGCGCAATCGCTGATGACGCGCCATGTGCGTGACGCAGTTCTCAATGGGCAGGCGCACCTGATCGGACCCCTACCCGCAAGCCAGCAAATGCAGTTGGATATTGTTCTGCCGTTGAGCGACCCGGCCGGACTGACCGCTTTCCTGAAGGATCTGCGTGATCCGTCCAGCCCCTCCTATCGGCAATACCTTACGCCACAGGAGTTTACCGCACGGTTTGGGCCCACCCAGGCCAACTATGACGCAGTGGTTGCGTTCGTAAAGGCAAACGGCCTTGCGGTCGTCGGCGGCTCGCGCGATGGAATGGATGTGCAGGTGAAGGGCCCGGTTTCGGCCATTAACGCTGCGCTCCATATCACTTTGCAAAACTATCAGCATCCCACCGAGAACCGCGTGTTTTATGCCCCGGACCGCGAACCCACCGTGAGCCTGCCGTTTGCGCTGTGGCATATCTCCGGTTTGGATAACTACTCGATTCCGCATCCCATGTTTGAAAAGAAGAGCGACTACGCGGCGGCCCATGGCATCTCGCCTGATGCGGTTGTCCCCTATGCCACCACCGGCTCCGGCCCGTCGGCGTCGTTTTTAGGCAGCGACATGCGCGCGGCATACTACGGCGGAACGGCTCTGACCGGGGCCGGCCAAAACCTGGGACTGTTTGAGTATCTAGGTACCGACCTGACCGACCTGACGACTTACTTTGCAAACGCCAAGGAAACCAACAATGTTCCGATAACTTTGTTGTCAACGGACGGGACCAGCACTAGCTGCCTCGACACGAGAGCCGGCGGCGACTGCGACGACACCGAACAGACGCTGGACATGACGCAGGCCATCGGCATGGCGCCTGGGCTGGCGAGCCTGGTGATGTACATCGGGTCAACCGATACGGCCATCATCAGCGCCATGACCACGCACAGCCCGCTACCCACCACCATCGGCTGCTCGTGGGGATGGACGCCTGCGGATCCCACCACGCTTGACCCTTACTTCGAGAAGATGGCGGCGCAAGGGCAGAATTTCTTTGCGGCTTCGGGCGACAGCTCCACCTGGTCGTCGAGCAACGAGGCCTGGCCGGCGGACGATGCGAATGTCGTCTCAGTAGGCGGCACTGACCTGGAGACTGCAAGCGCGGCAGGTCCATGGGCTTCGGAAACTGCTTGGACCGACAGCGGAGGCGGCATCTCACCAGACAAGATTGCGATTCCCTCCTGGCAACAGCTCTCGGGCGTCATCAACTCCAGCAACAAGGGATCGACGACCCTTCGCAACGGCCCGGACGTATCGGCGAACGCGAATTTCACTTTCTACGTCTGCGCCGATCAGACCACCTGCACGGCCAACGAATATGGCGGCACCAGTTTTGCAACGCCTATGTGGGCCGGCTATATCGCATTGGTGAATCAGCAACTGGTGGCCAACGGCGAAGCGACCATCGGCTTCCTCGACCCGATCATCTACCCCATCGGTGTGAGCTCGAGCTATGACACGGACTTCCACGACATCACCAGCGGCACATCCGGCAGTTATTCGGCCGTGACCGGCTACGATCTGGTGACTGGATGGGGCTCGCCAAATGGGCAGGCACTGATCAACGCGCTTGCTGGCACATCGGCCACTGCTGGCTTCTCGCTGAGCGCCACTGCCGCTTCGGTAACGGCAGGCAGCACCGGAAACTCCACCGTCACCGAAACCGTTACCGGCGGCTTTGACTCCGCCGTGACGCTTTCCGCCAGCGGTCTGCCCACCGGAGTTACCGCAGCATTCAGCCCAACATCGATCACTGGGGCCGGAACCTCGACGCTGACCTTCACCGCGGCCTCGACGGCTGCGGCGGGCAGCTACACCATTACCGTAACCGGAACGCCGGCGAGCGGTTCAACCGAGACCACTACCCTCACACTGACCGTCAGCGCAGCTTCGACACCAAGCTTCTCTCTCAGCGCCACAGCCGCTTCGGTCAAGGACGGCAGCACAGGTACATCCACCGTCACCGAGACCGTCACCAACGGCTTTGACTCAGCAGTCACGCTGAGCGCCAGCGGCTTGCCAACCGGCGTAACCGCTGCCTTCAGCCCAACCTCAATCACCGGCGCCGGAACATCGACGCTGACCTTCACTGCGGCGTCGACGGCAACGGCCGGCAGTTACACTATCACCGTAACCGGGACGCCGGCCAGCGGCACTGCCAAGACGACCACATTAACCTTGACCGTGACAGCAGTGGTCACCGGCAGCTTTACCATCTCCGTCTCGCCCACGTCCGGCTATCTGGATCAGGGCCAAAGCGGATATGGGGTTGTCACGACCAAGGCTTCTGGCGGCTTTGACTCGGTGATTACCTTCTCCGCAACCGGCATTCCATCAGGCGTGACCGGCAGCTTCAGCCCGACCAGCGTCACAGGTTCAGGCACGACGGATTTCACGCTCACCGTATCGAGAACCGCACCGACTGGCACCTACCCGATCACGATTACGGGCACAGGCGGCGGCCTTGCGGAATCGACTGTTCTCACCTTCTCGGTGAGACGCTAGCTGCACTCAACACTCGCCCGCATATTTAGCGCGGCGCTAAACAAAAGGCCCGGAGCTTCCACTCCGGGCCTTTTTTCATGTGTGGCGAAACGCGCTAACTCTTCAGCGCCACACGAATGTGCAGTTCTTTCAATTGCTGCTCAGTGGCGGCGGTGGGCGCGTCGACCATCAGATCGACAGCCTTGGCGGTTTTGGGGAAGGCGATGACTTCGCGCAGGCTGGGCGCGCCGGCCAGCAGCATCACGATGCGGTCGAGGCCGAGTGCAATGCCGCCGTGGGGCGGAGTGCCGTACTCAAGAGCATCGAGGAAAAAGCCGAAGCGCGCGCGGGCTTCTTCGTCACTGATTCCCAGCGACTGGAAGATCTGCTGCTGCACGTCTTTGCGATGAATGCGGATGGAGCCGGAACCGAGTTCCAGGCCGTTCATTGCCAGGTCATAGCAATTGGCACGCACGCTGGCCGGATCGGTGACCAGATTTTTCATGTCTGCTTCGTGCGGCGCGGTGAAGGGATGATGCGCAGGCATCCATTTAGCCGTCGCCAGGTCGTATTCGAACATGGGGAAGTCGGTAATCCAGATGGGATGAAAAGCCGCCGCGCCATCGACCGCCGCATCAGCGCTCTGTACGTTAGCATCCAGGACAACCTTTTCAGTAACGGCGAACGCTCCGTGCTTGTCAGCGTATTTCTTCGCCAGCTCGGTGCGGAAGTTGCCGGCGGCGGAGTAGACGTTGATTTCGCGTTCCGAGAGCCGGCCTTCGAATTTGGTGTCGCTGGCTTTGATGTGATGCGCCGGATCACCGGCGACGATGATGACGAAGTCGGCGTCAACCGCGCCCACCAGTTCGCGCACCCTGACGGCGGCTTCGGGAAAGCCTTTGGCCAGCCGCTTGAAGTCGTCAATGAATTTTGCGCCTTTGCTCAAATCGAAGAGCGGATGGTTGTCTTCGCGTTCCTTGCGGCTCAACTCGCCAACGCTGGGAATGCGGAAGGCAACCACGGGCAGCGCGGGATCGATTTGCAGCGTAGCCAGAGCCGCATCCGTAAAGGCCGGGCGCACGTCGGCGAGTCCGGGCAGGCGCAGGTCTGGCTTGTCGGAGCCATGCTGGCGCATTGAATCGTCGTAGCTGATGCGCGGAAAGGGCGTGGGCAGAGTAACGCCGGCAGCGGCAAAACCTGCCGCAAGAAACTGCTCCACCACGCCAAACACCGTCTCCTGCCGCGGAAAGCTCATCTCCAGATCAACCTGCGTGAACTCAAGCTGGCGATCGGCGCGCAAATCTTCGTCGCGGAAGCAGCGGGCGATCTGAAAGTATTTGTCGAAGCCGGAAATCATGAGAATCTGTTTGAAGATTTGCGGCGACTGCGGCAGCGCGAAGAATTCGCCCGGATGCACACGGCTGGGCACGAGAAAATCGCGCGCGCCCTCGGGCGTGGATTTGGTGAGGATGGGCGTTTCTATCTCCAGAAAGCCCTGCTGGCTGAGGTTGTCGCGGATGGCGAGCGTGATGTCATGGCGCAGGCGGAAGTTGCGCTGCATCTCGGGGCGGCGCAGGTCCACATAGCGATACTTGAGGCGTATCTCCTCGTTTTGGATCGCTTCTTCAGAGGGCGAAAATGGCGCCAGGCGTGTGTCGTTCAGGACGCGCAACTCGGTGGCTTCAATTTCGATTTCGCCGGTGGGCATCTTGGGATTGATGGCGTCGGCCGAGCGCAGGCGTACCTTGCCCACCGCAGCGACAACGTACTCCGGGCGGACCTGTTCGCCTTTCGCGTGGCCATCGGGAATCAACTCTTTATCCAGCACGATCTGCGCAATACCGGTGCGGTCGCGCAGGTCGAGGAAGATCAGGTTGCCGTGATCGCGGCGGCGATTTACCCAGCCCATTAATACGACTTGCTGGCCGGCATTTGCCGCGTGCAACTCGCCGCAATGATGCGTCCGTTCGAGATTTCCTTGAAAATCAAGCACTACCTGTGTCCTCTATTCGCTTGCGGGAGTGGAAAGAAAGACGGCCAGCTCCGTGCGCGGAACCTTTGTCTGTATGCCTGTGGAGAAGTTCTTCACTGTAAGAATACCGGATTTCAGCTCGTCTTCGCCAAGGATGATGATGTGGCGGGCGGTCTTGTCGGCCGCTTCAAAGGATTTTTTGAGGCGAAAACCGCCGTCTCCCAGCTCGATCCAGAGGCCCTGATGGCGCAATTCGCGGGCCAGAACCAAGGCTGCGGGGTTCAGGCCGTCGCCCAGCGGGGCGATATATGCCTCAGCTTTGAGCGCGGTGGAATTTTGGTCGAGTTGTCCGAGCAGAGTAAGAACCAGCCGGTCCTCGCCCATGGCAAAACCGATGCCGGGAGCCCGTGGCCCGCCGAGCATCTCGCTGAGGCCGTCGTAGCGGCCCCCGCCGAGCAGCGCGTTCTGCGCGCCCAGTCCGCCGTGCGTGAACTCGAAAGTCGTCCGCGTGTAATAGTCCAGTCCGCGGACCAGGCGGTGATTGCGCGTGTAGGGCACGCCGGCCGCGTCCAGAGCAGCCATGACCGCAGCGAAGTGAACGCGCGAAGCATCGTCGAGCGAGTCGGCAATCACCGGCAGCGTGTCGATGATCGGCTGGTCGGCGGGGACCTTGCAGTCCAGCACGCGCAGCGGATTGGTGACGGCGCGGCGCTTGCAATCGGCGCACATCTCGGAGACCACGGGAACGAGTGCGGCGCGCAGAGCATCGTTGTAGCGGGCGCGGTCAGCGGAGGAGCCGACCGAATTCAGTTCCAGCGTCCAGCCGGAGATGCCCAGCTCGTCAAGCAGCGTGGCCAGCATTTCGAGAATCTCCGCGTCGCGCAGCGGGCTTTCACTGCCCGCAGACGGCGGCCCAATGACCTCCGCGCCGATCTGCGAAAACTGACGGTAGCGGCCCTTCTGCGGGCGCTCGCGGCGAAACTGCGGGCCGATGTAGTAGAGCTTCTGCAGTTGCCCGCTCTCGCCCAAGCCGTGCTCGATATAGGCACGGACCACGCCGGCGGTGTTTTCCGGGCGCAGAGTGAGGGTCTGCGTCTTTTCCGATTGTGCGCGGGCGCGATCTTCCCAGGTGTACATCTCTTTCGAGACGATGTCGGTCTCTTCGCCCACGCCGCGGGCAAACAGGGCCGTGTCCTCGAAGACAGGGGTGCGAATCTCGCCGAAGTTGTAGCGGACGAAGACGTCTCGTGCAGTGGCTTCGATGCGGTTCCAGAGGGCGGTTTCCGGCGGCAATAGGTCGCGCGTGCCGCGAACGGCTTTCAGTGTGCTCATATCTTCTTTAGTCTAAATGGAAGGAAGGATTAGGCCCCTCACCTCGACTCAACTTCTACCGGAAGGTGACCTCGTAGATTCGTGGCGAGCCTGCTTTGTCTACTAAGACAACCTCAAGCAAAGGCGAACTCTTTGGAAACTTGACTACCATACCAGCCGGGCGTTTTTCCCAGATTCTTACGTCGGTGTCAGCCGTCTTCATTTCTGGGCCAAGTGTCAAAATGGCGTCGGATGCTTGCGCTAGACACGCCGAGAGTGGGCTGGATCTATCTTCGAGAATCTTGCGCGCCTTTCCATCTCGAATTCTGGAAAACTCCTTTCGCGAGCACTCGATCTCGCCGGAGGCTAACGACATCATCTTGTCGATGTCTTGCGCCCGAATTGCTTCGGCAAATGCATAGACCTCGGCAGCTCCGTTGAAGTCCGGATCCATTCTTTCTGTCGCTGCATCGATGCGAATGCTATACAGCCTGTGAGAAGGCGTGAATTCCAAATAATAATGCTCGTTCTCGTAATCCCAACTGTCCACGTTTATGTCGTTTTCGTGGCGGATTTCTGTAGGCTTACCGAGAATAGCTTCAACTTTCTGTGCTGAATCGCCTAACTCCAAACCGAAAAATCCCGTAGTACCGGAGGGTTCTGTGCCGGTGAGTTGTAACTCTCGAGCCTTGTTCTTGTAATAGGAATTCTCATCCTTCACGTAATAGGCAACAAAATAGTTTTCTTTGAATCCGGGCATGCGATACCCGGCAGCAAGATTGCCTTGTGGACTCGTCCCTTCCTGAAAGGGTTTGCCCAATGCAGCTTCGATTGACCTGCGGTCCTGGAAAAGCAAAAAGCCGTTCAATTCATGCGGGTGAAACTGCGTTTCACGAGCCGCTTTAGGCTTCTGAATATCCTGCTGTCCAGACATGGCTATAAAAGAGCCAGCGAATGCGAAGCAGCAAAGAACAAGAGCCAACCTGGGAAGATTCATGCAGCTAGTCTAACGCGGGGAGTTGAATTTTTGCGCGGCTATTTCTGAATGGGCTACTATTCACCACACCTAAGCTCTCTTCCTGATTGACTCCATCAACGCGCCATCAATCCGCGTTTGCCAGCCGGGGCCAGTGGCTTTGAAGTGGTCGATTACTTCGAGCGAGAGGCGCAGTGAGACCAGCTTCTTTGTCGGAGCCTTTTGCGGGCCGCGCTTGCCTCGGCGCACAACCTTGCCATGGCGAATCAGGTCCGCTTGGGCGAGCCATGCGTGGGCCGCCGCTGCGTCATTCGGGTCGTAGGGACCGTCCTCCGGCTCGTATCGGATCGTGTCTCCCTCTTTAAAGGTCCGCATGCGCTCCCAATCAGTCTCGCCGTTATTTGCCTTGCCCTTAACAAGCATCTTTTAATTGTAGCTACAATATAAACTGATTACAAGCGACTGCGAGGAGTGGCAATGAAGGATGATGGGAAGCCTCTGGCCGCATCGCAGGGTCTGAAGGCCATCTTTTAAATGCCATCCAGTCCGTGCAAAACGTCCCTCAGGGGCTAAATCCCACCATTGTTTTGTTGCGTTTACGGCACGACTGAAGTCGTGCCCTTTCAAAACAATGAGTCTTTCCAGAGGCTTCTTAGCTGGCCTGCGTGGCGAAGTAGTCGGCGACTTGCTGCCAGTTATCTACGCGTAAAAAGCCAGTGGCTGTGAGGTTGTGGGGCGCGGTGTAGAGCAGGCCCTGGCCCTCAAAACGGAGGAGGTTTTTCGGCAGGTCGTCGATGAGATAGTCGGCGCGGAGAATGGATTTGTCGCCGCAGAACGTGTATTGCCTGGGGGAAATGAAGGGAAAGTGGCGCTGGAGCCAGCGATATTTGGAGCCGAGGGAGTTGGGAATAACCATGGCCTGGGTGGCGATATGGATTTCAAAGCGCGCAGAGAGCTGCTCGAGTACGGCCTGAGAGCCGGGCATAACGGCCAGGACTTCGAAGAAGTCCTCCGCGTCGAGGAAGGCGCGAAGCTGCTGCCGGCGGTCTTCGGGCGTAATCTCAAAGATGCCCTTGCCAGCCAGGTCCTGCGGAGTTACGGCCTCGTCGAAGGTTTGGTTATAGCGGCGAAGGTGCTCGGCGAGAGTGTCCGCCATGACCTCATCCATATCGACGCAGATGCGCTTCACGAATTGCTCCCTGGTTTCGAAGTTCAGAACAGTTGCCGCCAAGAAAAGGTTAGCAGGGGCGAGAGGCCTTAGTCCTCAAGCTCCGGGGGCTTCGCGGTCTTGCGTTTGGGCTTGGCTTCTGGCTGCGCGGGCGCCATTGACGGGTCCCAGTAGAGCAGGCGGTTGCAACTGTCGCAGGTGAGCAGTTCGCCCTCGCGAAGCTGGTTCCAGGTCTGGGGCCGGATGCCCATGCGGCAGCCGGTGCACTGCATATTGTCAACACGGGCGAGGCCCGTGCCGCGAGAGGCGCAGAGGTGGTCAAAGCGCAAGATCCACTCGGTTCCAATAAGCGGACGGATGGCCTCGCGCTCGGCGGTGAGCTCGGCCTGTTGGCGGGCGACTTCGGCCAGGCGAATTTTAATGCGTTCGCGGGTATTGTCAAGGGCAGCGGCAAGCTCCTCGACCCGAGCGCGGGCGGCGGCCAGCGCGCCTTCCTGTGCCTCGGTGCGTTCCAGGCTGGCGAAGTCCTCATTTTCCAGGCGCTCGGCCTCGGCCTCGGCAAATTGGAGTTCGTGCTCGGCGGCGTCGGCCTGGGCGGAGGTGGTAAGAGAGTCCTGTTGGGCGCGATAACGGGCAGCCTTCTGGCGGTGCGCGGTGATCTCGCGATCCAGGCGGCTGCGAAGCGATTCTTCGCGGCTGAGGGCGGCTGAAGCCTCGCTAGCCAGGCGTTCGGCAGCGGTGAGGGCAGCTTGAGCTTCGGCGAGTTCCGCCGGCAGGGAGCGGGCAACATGGGCCAGGCGAGTTCGTTCCAACTCCACCGCTTGCAGTTTTACGAGGTTTTCAATGTGCTCTTGCATCCGTGTTATGAAGTCTACGGCATTGGACATCCATATAGAAAATGAGGGCCGCGGAATCCTGCGACAATGGAAAGCAACTGGGAGGCAGGTTTGGCAGAGGTTCGGAAAGGATTCTGGCGCAGGCACACGTGGGTAAAGTGGTTTGCGGGCGGGCTGCTGCTCGCAGTGCTTGTGGCCGGCGTCGCTGCGGACGTGGCCTTGCATCGGGTAGAGCCGTTCCTGCGCGCGCGCATTGTGGAGGAGTTGGAGAATCGTTTTCACGCCCGTGTGGAACTGGACAGCTTTCATATCTCGATGGTTGACGGCCTGTGGGCCGAGGGCAAAGGGCTGCGCATCTGGCTGCCGGCTCACATGGCAGACGATGCCGTTGTGACAAACCCAGCGGGCGCGGTTACGCCCGAGCCTCTGATCCAGCTTGCGGAATTTCGGTTTCACGCGCCGCTCGAATTGAAACCGGGCGAGCCGATTCACATTTCCGCGGTTCAGTTGAAGGGACTGAACATCTATTTACCTCCTAAGTCGCACTTTGAGCAGACTGCGAAAGAGGGCGCGGGCAGCCCTGAAGCCGGCGTCAATTCAAGTGGCGCAGAGGCTCTGGTGAGTTTTGAGGTGGTTACAATCGAGTGCACCGACGCTGATCTGGTGATGGAAACCAGCAATCCGGGCAAGCTGCCGATGGAGTTCAAGATTGCGCACTTCAATTTGACGAATGTAGCTTCGGATCACGCCATGGGGTTTGACGCGGAACTGACTAACCCGCGGCCGCAAGGAACGATCGAGACCACGGGGAGCTTTGGACCATTGCATGGGGCGGACCTGGGCGATGCGCCTCTGGCGGGCGAATACCGCTTCGATCATGCCGATCTGTCCGGCTTCAAGGGGATTGCGGGAATTCTCTCGTCGACCGGGCAATATCAAGGCACTCTGCGCGACATGACAGTGGACGGGCAGACTCAGACGCCAGATTTCCGGCTGACGCATTTTGGGACGGCCCTGCCGCTAACTACGCGGTTCCACGCGCGGGTGGACGGGACCAACGGGGACACATGGCTCGATAATGTGGATGCGACGCTGGGCCACTCGCACCTTACTGCACAAGGACAGATTGTGCGTGTGCCAGTGGCGAATATTGCGGGCGCGCAGCAGTATGCCGGCCACGATATTGCGCTTACGGTCAACGCAGACAAGGCGCGAATTGAAGATTTTCTACGATTGACCAGCCATTCAGGCAGCGTCTTGCTAACCGGCGATGTGGCGATGAAGGCCACCTTGCATATTCCGCCGGGGCCGAAGCCTGTTTATGAGCGGCTAACGATGAACGGTGGTTTCGTGCTGGACAAGGCGCGGTTCACGACCACGAAGATTCAGGGCCGGATCGCGGAGTTAAGTCTGCGCGGACAAGGGCGACCGGAGGAACTGAAGACCACCGATCCTGAGAGCATTCTGTCGCGCATGCAAAGCAGTTTCCAGATGGCGTGTGGAGTGGTTACGCTGCCGGCGCTCGACTACACTGTGCCGGGGGCGAAGATTGAACTCAAGGGCACGTATGGTATGGAGGGCGGCGCGCTGGACTTTGACGGAAGCGCAAAGCTCGAGGCCACGGTGTCAAAGATGGTCGGCGGCTGGAAAGGATTGCTGCTGTCGCCGGCCGATCGCTATTTCAAGCGAGACGGCGCGGGAACCGAAGTTCCCATTCGTGTTGGGGGAACGCGCGAGGAGCCGATGTTTGCGATTGATTTCGATCGGTTAAAGCCAGCCGAAAAACAGTAGAAACGAGCACTTGGACGAGAATTGAATTTATGCATGATCCTGCTGTCGAATCCATCGGCAGTGAGGGCGAGTTGAGGAGTTGTCAATGCATTGGAGTAAGAACATCGCAAGCAGTGTCACAACCCTGTTTTTTGGGGCCGCGACTTTACTGGCAGGAGGGCAGACCATGACCGTTCCATCCACTCCGCAAACCGGCGACGCAGGGCAAAATAGCGCGCTGGACTGGTGGAAGAACGCCGTGATCTACGAGATTTACCCGCGCAGCTTCCAGGACTCGAACGGAGACGGCATCGGCGATCTGAACGGCATCACTCAACGGCTTGACTATCTGCAAGAGCTTGGCGTGGATGCCATTTGGTTGACGCCGGTCTACCCGTCGCCGCAGGTGGATTTCGGCTACGACATCTCAGACTATAAAAACATTGATCCGCAATACGGCACGCTTACTGACTTTGACCGCCTGGTGGCCGAGGCTGCGAAACGGCATATTCGCATCGTTATGGACATGGTGATGAACCATACATCGGACAAGCATGAGTGGTTCATTCAGTCGCGTTCGTCGCGCAATAATCCTTATCGCGACTGGTATATGTGGCGCGACGGCAAGGGTCAGACTGCGGCGAGTAAGGGTGCTCCGCCAAATAACTGGCAGTCGGAGTTTGGCCACTCGGCGTGGCAGTGGGACGACAAGACACGCCAGTACTACTATCACAAGTTCTATATCGAGCAGCCGGACTTGAATTGGTACAACCCCAAGGTGCATGAGGCATTCAAGGACATTATTGGATTCTGGTTGCAGCGCGGCGTGGGAGGTTTCCGGTTCGATGCCATTACCACCTTATTTGAGGATTCCGGTCTGGCCGACGAAGGCGTAGTCAAAGACAAGAACGGGAAGCCGATTATCAATGCATTTGGCGAACCGGAACTGGACGGATCAAAAACTGAATTTCTTCCCGGTGTCCATCCTGTGATGCAAGAGATGCGCGCCGCGGCGGATGGCTTCAACTCGAACAACTTTCCGGGCACGCGTGTGCTGATCGGCGAAACTTACGTGCCCAACATCGCAGGGCTGGCCAAGATGTACGGACCTCCGGACAAGCCGGAGTTTGAATTGCCCATGGACACTCAGGTGGGCTTCATCAACAAACTGAATGCGGCACAGTTCCGCGCAAAATTGACCGAAGCGGAGACCCAACTCGGCGGCCATGTGCCGCTTCTGGTGTTCGACAACCACGATAACCCGCGGCTGGACGCGCGCTATGGCGACGGCGTTCACGACACCGATATTCAGCGCGTGCTTTCGACAGTGCTGTTTTTGAGCCGCGGAGCAGCGCTGTTCTACTACGGCGACGAAATTGGCATGAAGACAACGCCGCCCACTCGCAAGGAAGATGTGAAGGATCCGGTGGGCGTGACCGGCTGGCCGAAGGAAAAGGGCCGCGACGGTGAGCGTACGCCGATGCAGTGGGACGCGAGCGTAAATGCGGGATTCACGACTGCCGCGGCCAGGCCCTGGCTGCCTGTCCCACCCAGCGCAGCCACCATTAATGTTGGAGCCGAGAGCAGCAATCCCGACTCACTGCTTGCGTGGTACCGGTGCGTCATTCGCCTCAAGAAGACTAACCCGGCCTTTGCGCGCGGCGATAACACCATGCTGGATACGAGTAACACCAAAGTTCTGAGCTGGCTGCGGACGGCGCCAGGCGCGCCGCCCGTGGTAGTCTCGGCTAACTTCACCGCCGAGCCACGGACTGTGAGCCTCGCAGTCCCCGGCTTCAGCGGCAAAGTGAAGACCCTGCTGAAAACTCCCGGCGCGGCAGATCCCACCTCGCTTGGACAAATCGAGCTTGGTCCATTCGGGGTTTACATTGGGGAAATACACTAATG
>JBAPYY010000479.1:0-7611 GCA_049284975.1 Occallatibacter sp. | reverse complement strand
CGCTGAAACAGCTTCGGGTTCAGGTAGATCGCGTCCTGCATCGCAGCCAGTTTCGGCGCCTCAGCATCCTGGACCGCCTGCAATACAGGATTTATGTTTGCGCCGGTAACTTCATTGAAGACACCCATCACGCGGTCAATCAATCTTCCGCTTTTCTCCAATGCTACAAAGGTGTTTTCAAACGTGGGCGCCGCAAGATTGTCGGCAATGGCGCGCGTCTCTTCGATCTTCTGTGCAATACCTGCCTCGATAGCCGGCTGGTAGTCGGAATCTTTGATTTTGTCGAAGGGCGGTGCATGGAAAGGCAATGTGCTCGGCGCGCAGAACGGGTTGGCGGGGCCAAACGCCGCATCACGTGTCTGGGCATTCATGGCACCAGGGGTGAATGCGAACGCGCTGGCAATTAATAATGTGGAAATTTCTGACAAAATAATCCTCATTCGGCTCGCTCTGCTTCTGTACATCACAATAAATGCTCCTTGCTTTCGCCGGAATTATACAGGAATGAACGGATCGAGCGTCAGGACAGGGCAGGACCATCGCGCAGATAAACCTGTCGAGGTTTACTTGCAGGTCAGTTTCTCTGCATGGGCTGAACGCTGCCGCAGTCGGGGCCTTTGTAAACGGACGATGAATTGATGGTGTACTCGATTGTCCTGGAGTTCTGTCCCATCTGCATGGTACCGATGAAATGCACCTTGCCAATTGCGTGATTGGGATCAGACCACGATGATTCCACAGTTCCTTTGCCTGCCATCCTGCCGGTACAGATCCAGTCGGCGGTCATGCCGGTGGCCTTCAGAACCACGTTGGCGATCTGACATTCGCCGTTGTGGCTCTGCGGCGTTGGAGCGCCGAACTTGTCAATCATGGCTTGAGTAAGGCAGACCTGAGTGGTGCGCGGGCCGCCGCCAAAGGGCGAATTAGCGCCCGGCGGCATGGTCATGCCCTGAGGCATAGGCGACTGCTGCCAGGTCATGTTGCTGGTCATCTCCCAAAGGCCTGGCTTCCTGATCGACTGCGCCAAGGCTGCAATCGCGACCGCCAAAAGGCAAAAGCCCACTGCGGTCCAAACTCGACTCTTTTGCATGAGATCCTCCTGGGGAATCGCGCCAGTTCAGGGCCGCGCGCATTCACTGTATCGCAACGCGCAATCGACAGGGAAGATAAAACTCACATCCGGCCGGCAAGAGCAGTGCCACCCAGCGCCAGCAGGGCCCCTGCGACGCGTCCGGCGGCATGGCGAACCACGCTCTCTTCACTGGCAAAGTCACCCGCAATGCACCGCACGCCCAGCGCCTCAATGCGTTCGACATCAGCCTCAATGGGCGACGCGCCTTCGGCCGCGTAACGGGCCAGAGTCTCCGGAGAGAAGACCCCGGTGTTCACCAGCGCATAATCGAAAATCGGCGCGCGAGTGTGCTCATAAATCCGTTCAATATGCTGCGAGGCAGTCAATCCCAAGCTTTCGTTTGCCTGGGTCATCAAATTACAAATGTAAACACGGACGCCGCGCGCATGCGCGAGCGCCGCGGGCATGCCCTGCACCAAAAGGTTTGTAATGAGCGAAGTGTACAGCGATCCTGGCCCCACGGTAATCAAGTCGGCGCGCTCGATCGCATCCAACGTCTCCGGCAGAGGAGCCGCGTCAGGCGGGTCAAGCATCAGTTCCGCAATGCGCTTGCGGCTGGCGGTGATATTGGTCTCGCCGCGCACCAGCGAACCGTCGTCCATGCGCGCCACCAAAGTGGCATTGGCCGTGGTCACAGGGTAGATGCGGCCCCGCGTGGCCAGAATCTTCGACGCCAATTGGATGGCGTGGCCAAAGTCGCCGGTAATCTCGGTAAGCGCGGCCACAAAAAGATTGCCGAAGTTGTGCCCCTCCAGCGCGTCTCCAGCGCGAAAGCGGTGGGCGAAGAGACGGGCCAGCACGTCTTCCTCTTCGCTGAGGGCGACCATACAGTTGCGCAGGTCTCCGGGAGGCAGCATATTGAATTCCCTGCGCAGGCGACCGCTGGATCCCCCGTCGTCGGTCACGGTGACCACTGCGGCCAGATCGGAGATAAGGCCCGCGTCCAGAGCAGTCTGATTGGAAGAGGCTACATGGCGCCGCAGCCCCCTCAAGAGAATCGAGAGGCCGGTGCCGCCGCCGATGGCCACCACGCGCAGCCCAACGGCCGCCGCGCCCGGCGCTATCGCTTGAGGAAATGATTCAGAACCCAATATCGGAGTGGTTGGGGGAGTCACTTGCCCTTTATGGTACCTCGGGATACAGCAGTTCTGTAAATCTGGGATCGTCCGCCATGCTCTGAAAATCGTTGTCCGCACGGGCCTGGAGCCGGTTCCTGGGGTTCAACTCGATGGCCTGGCCCAGGTTGCTCAGGCAGTCCTGAGTGCGCCCCGTGATGGCGTCCAGCAGCGCCAGCCCATAGAGGGCGTAATCGGCTTCCGGGTGGGCCTCAAGGATGTTGTTGAACTGATCGCGTGCTTCCTCGTAGTAGCCGGTATTCAACTGCGAGATGGCGTAGTCGTAATGCTCCTCAGGCGTTAGAAAAGTCAGGCTATGCCGTTCCGTTTGCCGCTGACAGGTACTGATGTACATCTTGCATCGTTCCACCAGCTCGGGCGGAGCGACGGGAAGAAGCTTCTCGAAAGCGGCAAGCGCCTTACCAAATCTGCCTTGCTGGACCAGCTGCACGGCAGCCTGATAGTGCTGGTAGGCCGGTCCACTACCCGCGTTGGGATGGGAGCTGGGCTTGCCTGACGGTGCAGGTTTCTTTTTTGGGTCGTGCGCCAAGGATCGGACCTCTTGCATCATTGGATTGCCAGGAGTCTGCACACCTTCAGGTGCGGTTGAAGCGGACCGCCGCTCGCAGGAAACTGCGCCTGGGGGATTGCGCTACTTAGCCACTCTTTATACGCACAACCTCGCCTTCCGTCAAGGTGTGCGTCCGGGCGCGTTTCATTTGCCGGAAGATTTTACCCTGCTTGTTGCCGGTAAATGGCCGGATTCAGAGACGGGTCGTTGTACATTTTCAGTTGCCGATAGAGCTTGAAACGCCGTGTCCCCGCCAGAGTTTCGCGCCACAATGCGTCCAGGCAACCAGCCAGATCAACGCGCTGTTCCTCGAGAATGGCCAGCCGCTCCAGATTGCGTGCGGCGTGACCCTGGGGTGCATCCGAGCGCTCGGCCTCTTCGCGCGTGTGGTAGATCTTGAGCGCCAAAATCGAAAGCCGGTCAATCATCAGTCCCGGCGATTCGGAATTCAGTTCCGCGGCCCCGTTGGGCAGCCCCCTGGGCTCCAGCCAGGCAAGCAAGACGCGATCCAGTTCCTCGACAAGGTCGTTGCGGCGCTGGTTGGTGCGGTCCACGCGCCGCTTCACCCCCGCCAATTCAGCGTCGGTTGCGCCAGGGGCGCGAGCCTCGTCCTCGATGTGCCACAACTCGAAGTTGGCTTGATGCTGGCGACGAACGGCCGCCAGCCAATCTGAGCTCGACTCCGATCCCGGTTTCGCCTGCGCGGCTTCCGCCACCTGGTGCATGGCCCGTGTTTCTCGATCCTGAAGTTCGACGATCTGGTCTGCCGAAATCATTCTGTTTCTTCCCTATACGTGGCCCGTCGCTGGTTTGATTGCGTGCTGTGGATGTCGTCCGTTTGCAGCGTTCATGGTAGAACGATCCCCGTCCGGGGGTCGAACTCGCTGCTATTTGGCGCCGGCACCCGGCAAATCCCAGGGCCCGGACTTCATGGAACAGGGCCCGAGAGGATAGTCTAGAAGAGGATAGTCTATGTGGGTAGCCAAACAGGGTTACGGAGGCCGCTCCGACGGCTTTGGCCCGGAGCGCCGGAATAGACACAGCCATGCACTGAGGAGAGTCCCAAATTGAAGAGGAAGTTATTGCTTTCGATTCTGGCCATGGTTCCGGCCGCGTTTATGCCCCTGGCGGCTACAAGCCAGCTTATCCACGATCGTGAAGCGCCGCCCGCTGAGAAGGCTGCGCCTACCCAGAAATACGAGGTTTTTGCCGGCTTCGGGTATACCAGCCTCAACCAGGTAAACGGGTCGCGCTACGGACTAATGGGCCCGAACGTCTCGGTGACCCGCGACTGGGGTAGATTCTTTGGCATTACCGCCGACGGCGCTGTTTACCAATACTCAGTCTCGACCCCTAACGTGCAGTACACCGAGGTAATCACCCCCACCCCCACTCCCCCCGCGTCGCCTACGGTCCTAGTCAACCTAAACCCCTCGGTGGATGCGTTCCTCATTGGACCGGTACTGCACGCCAATCTCTTCAGGCACTACGATGCGTTTTTCCATGTGCTTTTGGGTGGAGTACACACGGGCGGCGTGAACGCCTCGCCTAACATTTCATTTGCGGGCGGAGTCGGTGTCGGCATCGACTACAAGCTGAGTCCGCGTTTTTCGCTCCGCGCTTCGGGCGACGACATTGCTTCGTCGTTTGTGGCGCCGGTCGAGCCGGGATATGTCTGTACCGCGACCTCGAATTGCTCGGCGCATGAACGCCGCAACTCGCGCGCTGCCTTCGGCCTGGTCTACAAGTTCTAAAGACAATTACCGGCGCCGAATCGGCAGACCGGTTCACGATTATAAAAGCGCCCGTCCGGAGGATTCCACCAGACGGGCGCTTATTCGTCCTTATTCATCTCACCTTACGCCGACACCTTCCCGTCGCCGACGGGATTGACTGCGGCTTGTGCTCCTACTGGAATTGACTCGTCCTCCACAGGTTCGGAGGTTGCGACGCGTCAGTTCCCCGCTCCCTGACTATCTCTTCTTCAAAGCCCGCCGCAACACCGTCTCCAGCGCCGCTTTCACATCTGCATATTCGGCTGGCGGAAGCGTGCCTGCAATCTTCTCGCTTTCCACCGCGAAAAGCTCATCCTTGAGTGCATTTAGAAGGGCCGCGCTCTTGTCCGCCGGTGGCAGCGCAAAAGGTTGGGCCGTTCCACCTTCGAAGCCTGGAGCATGTCCGGGCTTGCGCAGCAGGAATGCTGCCGCGGCTGCCATCAGCAGAATCACCAGTGTCACGATGTACCACTTGTACTTCGTCAGCGGGTCAGGGGTGGCAATGGGAGCGCCCAGCCCGCCACCAGGCCCCGAACCAGGTGCGCCTGCCTCCGGCTGCTGGCCACCTTGCGCGCCTTGCTCTTCGCGGGGAATCGATCCCGTTCCGGAAATGGTGAATTCAACCTCTTTGCCGGGAACCGCGTTCTTGGCCACGAAGGTCTGGATGGTCGGATCCTGAGGAACGGATTTGAAGGCCAATCCCGTTTTCGACGAGAAGGTCATGCTCTTGGGCAATAGCACGCCGATGCTTTGCGTCGGTAGCAGCACCTGCGGCTTGAAGGTGAATGTGCCGCCGCTATAAGGCACGTGATAGCTGATCTCGAATAGCGTGCTCTTGTCGCCGTCATCCGGCTGTATCGGAAAGTTGAATGCGTAGTGGCCTTTGGGGCCGTCTGCATCTAAGTTGATCGAGGTAGGCAGTCCGCCCGGCCGTTGCGCACCGGCGCCTTCCACGACCGCCTCTTGCGGCAGCACAATCTGAAACGATTGCTTGCTCCATTGTGTTGTCGGCGGTTGGCTGGGGTTGTGAACAAAATACCGCTCAGTCACCTGAAGTTGTCCGTTGGCTGCCTCGAACTCAAGTACATCAGCCTCGACAAAGACCCCGGGGACCTTGGCGGTCACGTCAAATACGGAGATGTCGCCCGGCGCATTGCCCTCCGGCGCGCCGATGAAATAGGGTGCGCCCTGGTGAATTGCTCGCACCAGGTAATTGCTGCGGCCTGGCTTGGTTAGCTTGTAGTGCCCGCCGGCGTCAGTGGTGGTTTTGGCCACCTCTCCCATGCCGGACTGCACGTCTACCAGAACCACGACATCGCCCACCGCGGGCTTGCCCGTGGTCTTGTCGGTCACCGTTCCGGTGATTTGAGCCTTCGCCAATACGCCCGTCAAAAATAAGCTCAGGGCAACGCTACGAAAAACAATCTGGGTCAATTTCATTTTCGAAAAAATCCTCTTGATATGCGCTGATTTCGTCTCAAGCTTGCTGCAAATGTTCAATCTCGGCCAGCAGCCGCGCCGTTTCGTTCTCAAGCTGCTCGCGCTGCGTCTTGAAGTCCTCTTCAGGATACTTGCCCGCTTTGAACTCGAAGCTCAGATCGCGCAAATTTTCGTAGAGCTGGTCCTTGCGCTCCAGTAGATAGTCCAGCCGGGTCTTCTGGCTTTGGCTGTCAAAGGTATTCTCCGGCCAGAAGGTGTAAACGAAAACCGCAATCAGCAACACCACACCGGCAACCAACCCCTGCATTTCCGTCATTGCTCAAAACCCTCCGTCGTTGCCGGAGTCGGTTTCCCGGCGAATCTTCTGTTTCAGCGCATCCAGAGCCGGATCGGAAACCTCAGCCCCCGTTTGCGTCTTGTTGCAAGACCACCGACGTACCAGCAGAATCGTGCCCAGCAGCGCTGCGCAGAGAACCGCCAGAGGCGCGACCCAAGCCAGCGGATCGAATCCCTTGACCGCAGCCAAGGCCAGTGCGCCCGCGCGCGACCAGCCAATCCAAAGAATCAAAAGCGCGGCCGCACCGGAAGCGCCGAAAGCAAAGCCGCTCATGGTTGGCCCCCTCGCTGCGCAGCCGGCTTCTGGCCGGGCGTCAACGCCACCAGCGTGCCAAATATCATCAAAAGCACTCCGGCCCAGAGCCAACTGACCAGCGGATTCAGGAATGCCTTGATAATTGGCTGACCCGTGTCCGGATTCGAGCCTTCATAAACCACATACAAATCCCAGGCAGGAACCGAGTGGATGGCCACCATGGTCTGCGGCTGCCCGCTGGACAGATAAACCCGCCGCTCTGGTGTCATCTGGAACTGCTTGCTGCCGCCCTTGTACACGTCCAGTTGGGCATATTCGGTGCTGTAGTTGTCGTTCGAATCCTGCGTGGCGCCAACGTTTTCAAGCGTGTAAGGGCCGATGAGAATCTTGTCGTGGAGAGCCATCTCATCTTCCACGTTACGGTTGAAAGCCGAACCGGCCAGGCCGATGACCACAATTACCACGCCGATATGGACAAAGTAGCCGCCATATCGCCGCGGATTGCGGCGAATCAGCGTCACGACGGAAGCAAAATAATTGCGACCGCTCTGTCTCGCGATAACCCCTGCTCCGCGAAAAAACTCTGACAGGACGGCAGTGATTACACCCGCGGCCAGCGCAAAAGCCACCAGCGCGTAGAAATGCCCCTGATCGAGTGCGCCGTCATGCCATGGTCGCACGCCCGCAAGCAGGCAGACAATCACGGTAACCCAAAGCGCCGTCACCGGCAGCACAAAATTGCGGCGAATGCTCTTGAACGACGTTGAGCGCCATGGTAGCAGCGGTCCCACGCCTGCCAAAAACAGCAGAAACAGTCCGATGGGCACGGCCACGCGGTTATACCAAACAGCGTCCACAGTTACCTTTGCGCCCTCGATATATTCACTCAAAATGGGGTAAAGCGTTCCCCACACAATCACGAAACACGCTGCCAGCAAAACCAGATTATTGAAAAGGAAACTTGATTCGCGACTAACCAGTGACTC
>JBAPYY010000478.1:0-7945 GCA_049284975.1 Occallatibacter sp. | reverse complement strand
CTGTGGAGGCCCGTTTTTGCTCCATGCTGTGGTAGCAACTCGCACGGAATCAAGCGTTTATGATTTTAACCTATTGACTAATATGTAACACTAAACCTCGGATTTTGCCCATTTTTTAGCTCAAATGGGCCTGGTTTTAATCAGAAATCGCCCTTTTTCGCGATCGCGATGTTGGCGGATTTATCGTTTTGCCGTTTCCATTGGCTTGTCGTACCGGCCGCGGAAGGCGTTCCAGCGGATGATGGCGAGTTCCTCGAGCATCTTGAAGCCGTCTTTCAGGTAGCTCATGCGTGTGCGCTCGTCATGGCCCCATGCGACTGGAACCTCGATGACCCAGAAGCCGTGCTTGATTGCGATGAAAAGGATCTCCGGGTCGAAGCCCCAGTGGTTGATGGTCTGGAGTTGAAATACGGTCTGCGCCGCCTGGCGTGTGAACGCCTTCAGGCCGCACTGGGTGTCGGCGAAGGGCAGGTTCATGACGGCGCGGGTGACGGCGTTGAAACAGCGGCCGAAAAACTGGCGATAAATCGGCTGGCGCTGAGTCTGGCGGTCGCTCTGCAGCCAGCGGGAACCAATGGCGATATCCGCGCCCTGGCGGATGGCGTCAAAAAGGCGTTCGGCCTCTTCGATGGGCGCCGACAGGTCTGCGTCGGTAAACAGGACCACCTCGCCCCGGGCAGCCAGCATGCCGTTGCGCACACTGTACCCTTTGCCGCGGTTGCCGGGGTTCTCAAGCAGGCGGAGTTCCACGGGGTAGTCATCATTCCGGCTCGTCTCACTCGTCCGGGCTTTAACCGGTTGCTCTTGAATCGACCGCACGCCGGGCGTATTGCGGGCAAACTTACGCACCACATCTGCGGTTCCATCGGTTGAGCCATCGTTGACGACGACGATCTCAGCGTCCCATCCGCGCGATTGAATGCAACTCACCACGGACGAGAGCGTCGCGGGCAGGCGGGCGCTCTCGTTATAAGCCGGAATCACTATGCTGTACTTCGGCCCAATATTGTTCTTGGATTCCACAGCCACGTCCTCGTCTCCCTCTGACAAGCCCCGCCTTACTTCCATCCAGCCGCGAAGTTCTGTCGCTGCGGACCAATCTCAAGGGACGGCTTTGGCCATCATAAATGGCACAGGGCTTTGTTGGCTTGCTCCATCGGCAACCGGCATTTTTCCGCCAAGCTGTTGATGAGAAAAGGCCCAAATTGGTAACGGGGTCTTGATTTTCGCCCCAGATTGGGTAGAATCCGGTTATTCTGTGAGCGGAGGTTAGTGGACATGACAAAGGCAGACCTGGTGGAAAAAGTGACCGGAGTGGGTGACCTGACGCGTCGCGACGGCGAGGTCATCGTCGAGACCATCTTCGATGCAGTAATCGGGGCTCTCAAAGGCGGAGACAAAATTGAGATTCGAGGCTTTGGATCCTTCCGCATTCGCCAGCGCAATTCTCGCATCGGGCGCAACCCCAAGACCGGCGAGCGCGTCGAGGTTCCAGCAAAGAAGGTGCCCTACTTCAAGCCGTCAAAAGAGCTGCGCGACCTGGTCAATCCGCAGGCGGCCACCCAGGTCGCCTGAGCTTCGCCTCTCTGCGCCCCGGCGACAAATCCCTGTGGCCGGGGACCCCATCAACGCCGCATTGGGAACTCAGCGACTCTCTTGTCCCAACTCGCTGACTGTTTCCTCCCTGGCCGTTTCCCTCTGATTGAGCAAGTCCAGAAAGAAGATTCCCGCAAGCAGCGGAATCATCCACATTACGCGGGCTCCGTAGCGATCGTCCACAACAGACATAACTCCGGTGACCAGCGCGTTAGCCACAATCGTGGCAGCGACAACAAGGCCGAGCCCCGCGAGCCGTGTGGAGTGGCGCCTCCACAGGAAGGGAATCAGCGCGGCAATGGCCGCCAGCGAAGCGACAATGGTCCACCACTGAATCTCTGTGAGCAGGTCGAGCGGAAGAGCATCGTGCGCCTGGCGGCTCTTGAGATAATTCGACCGCGCTTTGGGCATCGTTTCATCGAATTGTTCGAGCATCCACGCGTTCGAATCGAAGCCATACAAGCCGAAGCTCAGCAGTTGCTGATTGAAGTTTGCGGCCGAGCGGGAAAGCTGCTGGCGGGGATAAGCGCGCAGCGTGGCCAGAACCAGAGGCATCTCCTCGTGATCCATCTGGTCTCTTTCGGCGTCGGGCGCGCTCTGGTAAGCTCCATCTTCATCCCAGAGAAGCGTGTCGGGATTGTCGGAGAGCTTGCTCAGGTGGTTGCAAATGGCCCAATGCAACTGGGGGCAGTGCGTGTCGAGGTACCAGCGTCCGGGACCGTCAGCGATGACGCGCGCCATCAAATACGGCGGCCGCTGGCCGTTCAGCGTGGGCTTGCCGTAGAGATAGCCATGCAACGCCATCTGAGATGCTGCCGCTACGACGAGGATAGCCAACACAACGCGCAGGCTCCGCGGGCGGCGCCAGTACGGTTTCCGTCTGAAGGCGACAACAAGAACCAGCAGCATCCACAGGCCGCCAGCCAGCAACATATGCGAGGAGTGCGCAGTGATGCCCCACCACGCAATGAGACAGAGCGCCAGCCGTTCAACGCGCGATAGCGTCTCCCGCGCAAATGCCAGAAGATAGATGGAGAGATATGCCAGCGGACCCAGAATGTCGGGCATGATGAAGGCCGCATACCAACTCGCGCTGGTCAGCAGGCTCAGCCCCACAATCAGGATGAGGTAGCGCACGACGGTGTGACGCGGCGCAATGGAGCGCACCACCAGCCAGACCACAAAGGCAACCAGCAAACATTGCAGGGCAACGATGGGCCAGGGCGAGATGTTCCAGTGGAAAGGCAGAATGACAAGGCTGTAAAAGAACGATCGCACACCGTAATAAACCGAGAGATGATGCAGGAACAACGCCCTCGCCACGACGCGGCCGTCCCAGAGATACGTCATTGAATCGGGATAAATCAGCGGAAAGCCGTTAAAGAATGCCGGCCAGGCAAGGAAAATAGCGCCGAGCAGCACAGCCGCGCCGCGCAATGCGGTGAGCCGGCGCTTCCCGCTCCGCACGAGTTTTTGCCCCACAGTTTGTGCAACTGTCATGGTTTGGAGCCCTTCCCACTGCTTATTGAGAATGCCCCATGTTATCACTCGCAAGGCTCAATTCTGTGATGCATCGGGTCGGATGCCGACGACGCTCATCATGCGCCCTGTGCGGCCCTCTGAGGCGCGATGGGAGAAGAACATCTCCGGCCGACAGTTGGTGCAGGCGCCCACTAAATGAATGGCGCGCGGCTTGAGTCCTGCGGCGAGCAACTGACGGCGGTTGGCTTCGGCAAGATTGAGATGCAGGCTGGGGCCGATATCCGAGTGGCCGGGCGCGCGCTGCGTAAGAAACAGCATCGGATAGCGTGTACGAATCGGGTCGGAGTCGTAGACCTCGCTGAAGAGCTCGCGGGCGTAAGCAAACTGGGACTCGAACTCAGACAGCACCTCTTCGCCCACTGCGTAGCAGCAAGAACCGATGCCAGGGCCGATGGCCGCTGTCAGATCTTCAGGCTGGGAGCCGAAGGCGAGCCTCATGCGGCCAATGCCGTTCTCGACAATGCGTTTGACGGTCCCGCGCCATCCAGCGTGGAAGGCGGCCACAACGTGCTGTCTGCGGTCGGCCACCAGAATCGGGATGCAGTCGGCGGTTTGGATGGCAATAAGCAGGCCGGGCTGATCAGTCATCAGGCCGTCGGCTTTGCACCCCATCGAAGAAGACCTGTCGCCGGGGACCCCAGCTTTCCGGTGCTGTTCACGGCCGCGGTCGGCAAGAACCACCAGGTTGGAATGAAACTGGCGCAAGGCGACGAGCGGAATTGACGCGTCTCCGGTGATGGCCTCGGCCAGTAGCCGGCGATTTTGGGCCACCGTTTCCCTGTCATCCATTGCCTGCCCGTGAGGCGCTGTAAATCCAAGATTCAATTCGCCTTGGGCATCATCGCCGCAAAAAACCCGGCTCAGGCCGCCGCGGCGGGTGCTGAAACCATGCCAAAGCCAACTGGTCTTTTCCCAAGCAGGCACTGATAGCCATTGGACGCCGTTCTCTGCCACGCGGGGAACCGGCGCAGCGGTCATCAGTTCCTCCCGCGACAAACGCTCGAAACGCATCCGGTCTGTTACTCCAGCTGCATTACCGCGCAGGTTGCGCTTGAGGCCAGCACGCTCAAAAAGCGCGTCGATGGCGTGGATTTCCGATTCGGGGTAAGGCTTCGGCATGGGCGAAGAAGGCATCAGGCTTATTCTATCCGGCAACAGATAAGCGTAGGGCCTGCCTTCCGGCAGGCCCGCTTGAGAGGCCGTCTAAGGAGGGGGTCCAGAAGGGAGTTTGGGGAAGAGGTCCGTACAGGACCTTTGCAAGGAAGGGAAACCTTTCTTGGGCGGGCGATATTTCGGGGAAGCCTCTGCTTGTTACCCATATGATGCACGAAAACACGAAAAGTTACACCACCAATTTGAGTTTTTTTGCGATTTGCCTTTGTTTTGCTTGTGGAGAGACCCTGCCTTGGCACGTCGTCGCCTTTTCCCGCCAAGTTTCAAATTGGGAATTTAACGCTATTGTCGAGCGAGGCCGTAGTCAGCGGTCATATAGAATATGTCTGCATATGGTTGACGAAAAAACAGGTAAGGTGGCTGAAGCTCCGCGCCCCGACGACGCGAAACGACCGGCTCGCCAGCCGTCGATCAAGGACATTGCTCGGCTTGCACACGTGTCGCATCCCACGGTCTCCCGCGCCCTGCAGAATAGTCCGCTTGTGAATCCCCGCACCGCCGAGAATATTAGGAGGATCGCCGACCAGGCCGGCTATCACGCCAGCGCCGTGGCGCGCGGGCTCGTGACCCGGCGGTCACGGACCATCGGATTGGTGGTTACGACCGTCGCCGACCCGTTTACCAGCGAAGTTTTCAGCGGAATTGAGCAGGAGGCCCACGACTGCGGCTACTGCGTGTTTCTCTCCGAATCGAATGCCGACCCGGAGCGCGAGAGACAAGTGGTGAGAACTTTCGCTGAGCGGCGGGTAGACGGCATCATCGTCACGTCTTCGCGCGTAGGCGCTCTATACCTTCCTCTGCTTTCGGAAATGATGGTCCCGATTGTTCTGGTGAACGACCAGCATCCGGGGGCGTTTGTTCACTCAGTGATGATCCGCAACCAAGAGGGCAGCCGCGCGGCGGCCAGTCACCTGATTGATTTGGGGCATCGGCGTATTGGATATATTGGCGACCAGATTGGCTATCAGTCGGACGCGGAGCGGTGCGCCGGCTATCGGGAAGCGCTCGAGTCAGCCGGGATTCCGTTCACTCCGGAGTTGGTGGTGCAGGGTGACGGCAAACCGGAGGCCGCCATGCGCGCCATGGATCAGTTGCTGGCGCTGGTTCATCCGCCGACCGCGGTCTGCTGCTACAACGATATGACGGCTCTGGGAGCGATGCGCTCGATTCGCCTGCACGGACGGCGCGTGCCAGAAGATATTTCCGTGGTCGGGTTTGACGATCTTTTCTTCGCCTCTTACACTCAGCCGCCCTTGACCACGGTTCGCCAGCCCATGCGGCGCATGGGGCAGATGGCGATGGAGAGCCTGTTCAATTTGATGTCGGGGGACGCGTCGGAGATCAGGATCAAGGTTGAGCCGGAACTGATTGTGCGGGAGTCAACGGCGCGGGTGAAGCGGGGCTGATTGGGGCGATCCTTTGACGGGATCGCCAGACATGGGCTACGCGCCAAGGTTCCTGATTCCTACGGCTCAAAATCGAGAGCCTGATAAATCAAGCGGAATCAATCTTCAAACCGTCTATACCGATGTACAGGCCGAAACTGCTCCCGTTGGCCGTTAGAAGCATAGTTCGTGCCGTGAGAAGGAGACAACGTGGTCAGAATGAAAGCTCATATCGTCTATGCAGTCCTTCTGGCATCATCATTGCTCGCGCCGGCCTTCGCCGCGCCCGATCTCCAACTGCGCATCGAGCAGAACAAGGCGGTGGCTCGCAAGCTCTTCGAAGTGGCGCTGAACCACCAGGATTGGGAGATGTACAACCAGATTCACGACAAGGATTTTGTCGGCCACGCCGGGAAAAACACTGTCGACCTGGCAGGAGATCTACAGGCTGCAAAAAGCTGGCGGGTGTCGTTTCCGGATCTACAGTACTCGGTCGATCGCGTGATCGCCGAAGCCGATTTCGTGGCACTGGAGTACACATTCACAGGGACCAATACCGGTCCGTGGAACGGCTTTCCTGCCACAGGTAAGCCGGTGAAACGTTCTGGCATTATCATCCTCCACATTGTCGAGGGAAAGATTGTGGAGGAGTGGCTGTCATACGACATGTTGACCATCTATAGGCAACTCGGGTTAACGCCTCGAATCTAGCATCCGACCGGACCCGCACAGGAAAGCTTCCATCTCGCAACGACTCGGTCGGTGGGTGCCATGCGCGATAGGGCGATCTAGCGGCAGTGATCCAGCCCTCTTCTATGCGTCACGGCCGGGTGCCCCAGGCGTTGGCGCCCGAAGGATCGACGGGTGGCCCCGATCTCGGTGATATTTCCAAACCCAGATGAGGGTGCCCCTGGTCCCTCGCGTTTGGGGACCGGGGATGTCAGTACGACTCAGGGGTCGTGGCTATGACAAAGTCCGGTAGTTTGCGCATCTCAAGTATGTTTTCCGTGATCGCGTAGTACCGGCAAAGAACGCGATGCCGAATCACGCATCGGCTGCCTCAAGGCCAGACACCAGTGTCCTGAGTCTGAAATACGCAACGCAACTCTGGCTGTCATTCTGAGCGAACGGGGCTCCGAACGTATTTCAGTTCGGAGGCGGTGAGTCGAAGAATCTGCGGATGTTCTTCGATGAACTTCAGACTCACCGCACCAGGGCGATTCCACAATTGCTGTGCCTTTGAATCACAACCGAAACAAGCGTTTTCCTGATCGTTGCGGAAGTCGCGCCCGGTTTGCAGAAAATTATCCCCTGCTGGCGCACAATGCCAGTTGGAGGTTCGAGATGGACAGGGTGGCGCGTACAGCTAATGTGTCGAATGAGGCGCAGAGCGAACGGCAAAGCCCTACCCCCTCCCCCCAATTTCCTGTGAAACTGTGAGACTGTGAACCTTATCGCATCGTCTGGTCGGTATAACTTTCCAAATGGTTACAGCAACAAGGGAAATGCCTTAGCCACAAGAACAAAAGCGCGGCGAGGGTGGGGCACCCGAATTAACTCTCAGGTGTTAAAACCACTTCTGTTCAAGCCATTTTTCGGCACGACTGAAGTCGTGCCCTGATACAAAGCAGGTTAATAAAACACGCTGTGCTATGAAAAGCGTGTCCGTCTCCACAGCAGAGTTCCGACGATTCCTAGAGGCAGGATGGTTCCGGCTACCAGAACAATCATCCAAGGCATGCTGATGGAGAGGTGCTGGCTGCGCGTGCCGATGGCTAGCCAGACAAAGACGCTCGTCGCGGCCAACACAATCACGGCTTCCCACCAGCGGCGCACAGGCGGATGCTGGGCCAGCGGATCATCGCCCGCCACGACTTCGGTCACCACCGCGGTGTCGAGGCCGTAGCGCTCACACTCCCGGTTCATGGCCCGCTTCCAGTTCACCAGTTCCGAAGCGCCTGGGTCGGCCATGCTGATGGATACCGCACCAAGAATCATCACCAGCGAGCCGGTGATGATGAGCACTCTTCCGGAAGGGCTCAATCCTGAAAACTCGGCAAAGACCAACGCGCCCCACGCCAATCCCCAAAGCTGATTGGTGTTGGAGAGCGGAATTCCACGCCCGATGCCGATATATTTTGCCGCAAAATTTTGGAAGAGGTCGCCGATGACCCAGCAAAATCCGCCGAGAAACGGCCAGAAGAGCATGGGTCGCGCGCGGTGAAGTTCGCTGACCACATGGCTCATCC
>JBAPYY010000477.1:0-3805 GCA_049284975.1 Occallatibacter sp. | reverse complement strand
CGGCAACACCGGCATCGCCGCCGCAAGCTTCTACATAGCGGCATACGCGGCCATGAACGTTGGTATCTTTGCTGTAGTCACCTTGGTCAGCGGATACGACGAGAAGCGGCCATTCATCGATGATTTTCGCGGGCTTCTCTACCGCTCGCCCCTGCTCGGCAGTTTGCTGATCTTCTTCCTGATTTCGCTGGTTGGCATTCCCTTTACTGGCGGATTCTTTGGCAAGTTCTATTCATTTTCAGCTGCGGTCGGTGGCGGAGCCATTTGGCTGGCCATCATCGGCCTGTTGAATTCCGGCCTGGCTGCCGCCTACTATCTGCGGCTGGCCCTAGTCGCAGCGCAGCAGCCCGATGCGCAGAAGCCTGTGGTTCCCGTGCCTCGTGTGGGAGTTGCGGTGGGTGCGGCCCTGCTGCTCGCAGTTGCAGCAACCCTGGTTCTGGGAATTGTTCCGGGCGACGTTCTTCGTGCAGCAGAGAGCGCGGCGTACACGCTTCAAGCGCCCTCCGGTGAGGCCGACACACCCGCAAATGCCGTCCATCTGAAGATGATGAGCCTTAAATCGGATTAAGAGCGGAATCGCCAGCGACTGGCCGGTTGGTTGTCCCTCCCGACAAATTCTTGTTAAGCAGGCTCTGGTAGTAGCGCACGGTGCGGCCCAGAACGCGCTCGTTCACATAGTGATCGAGAATCCAGGCGCGTGCAGCCTTGCCCATGCGGTCGCGAAGTTCAGGGTCACTCAGTAATCGAATCACGGCTTCGCTGATGGCGACCGGGTAACCGGGCGGAATCAGCAACCCGGTCACCTCCGGCACTACCGCATCGCGAGAGCCCGTGGCGAGCGTGGTCACCACGGGGATCCCTGTTGCCGCCGCCTCAAGAACGACGTTCGGAAACCCCTCCCGCCAGGTTGGCAGCACCATCACGTCCATCACTCGGTAATAGGGCGCTGTGTCAGTAACAAATCCGGTCAAATGAATTCTCGGGTGATTCTTGATCCGCGAACGCAGATCATCGTCGAGCGCATCTTCAGCAGCGTCAAACCAACCCACTAGTAGCAGATGAACGTCCGGTTTCGCCGCCAGTATAGTGTCGAATGCCTCGACCAGTTCCGGCAGCCCTTTGTCGCGGGTCAGGCGTCCAACAAAACCCAAGACCGGCGCACTTGCTGGAAGTCCGAGTCTCCTTCGCAGTAAACACGGGCCGGCGTGAAAGCGCTCAACATCTACCCCGTTGCTGCTTCCGCTGCCAAGTAGGCGCAATTTGTTCCCCGATCCCACGCCCAGGGCAAGCGCCTGGTTGCGCAAGCTGGCACTGTTGCACACCACAACGTGAGAACAAGCCGCTGCCAGCCTCTCCGCAATCAGCAGAATCCTCCGCTTGACCCCACTGCAAGTTTCCAGCTTAAGCCCACGCAAAAAATAAACCCTCAACGGCACACCGCATAACATAGCGGCAATTGCTCCGAGCAATCCGGCTTTGGGTGTGCTAAATTCCGTCATCTCCGGTTTGAGCCGATAGAGCAATCGCCACAAGCGAATCAGCGACACAAAATCCGCAATCGGAGCGATCTCCCGCAGCATGGGAATTGCTACTGATTCCGCTCCTTCCAGAACGGCCGTGCGGGTAAGCAATTCGCCGGGGCTTGAAACCAGCGTCACGCGAAAGCCTGCCTCGCGCAGAGTGCGCAGACGGCCGCCAAGAACGAGGCAGGTCTGCGGATTGGTGATTCCGACGACGATGTGTGGGCTTGGTGACGGACTAGACTGCCCCACAGGAGGAGCGGTTGAAGAGGCGAAACGATTGCGCGCGCATAGGAATGCGGGCAAGAAACCAAATTCTGCACTATCTCCGCTGCGTCTCGACACGAGCCTCTCCCAGAAAGGGCTTTCGCGTCCAGATGCAAAACCAAAGCCACAGGCGACAGGCTTTCGTCGCTCGGATGGAAAATCGGCATCGGAGACGCGTTAGGAGACGTGCGCGGCGGATTCAGGAGCTCATGCCTGCCAGACGCTTTACCAAGCAATCACCTGCTCTGGTGCGTCCACTCCCGTTCACCGGTCCAGCCGTTCCCCTCGTGACAACGCAGAAGAAGTCTCAAGAGATATCCTTCCGCTGGAGATAAATAGAATCAGTATTCACAGGAAACATTAGTCTGCTCTAATATGTCAAGAAGAAACTCTCTTTAGGAAAACTGTGCGTCTATAGCTGATGAATGGGCTCGATTCGCACCGGGATATCAACGACGTTCCCATGGAAGCGAATTCTCGCCCGAAGGTTCTCTTGCTGATTCCGCATATGGGTGGCGGCGGCGCGGAGCGCGTGACGAAGCTTTTGGCGCGTAGCCTTTCCACTGAGAAGTACGAACTGCATCTGGGCCTCGTCACGGAGGCGAAGGCCGGCGAGGAACTGCCGCCATGGGTGCACATTCACGCTCTGGGTGCTAGAAGGGTGCGTGGCGGGGGTTTCCGGCTGCTCCATTTAGTTCGCCAACTCAAGCCGGATCTGATTCTCTCCGGGATGTTCCACCTGAACTTTCTCGTCTTGCTCCTGCGTCCCTTCTTTCCGCCCAATACCCGAGTCATTGTCCGCCAGAACGGGACCGTTTCTTCTGCATTGGCTTTTGGGGGGCTGCCCATCTACACTCGCTCGCTCTACAGGCTGCTCTACCACCGCGCCGACTGTGTCATCTGCCAGACACAGTCGATGGCCGATGATATTGTTCGCGAGCTGCAAGTTGAGCGGAACCAACTTGCAGTGCTGCCCAACCCCGTCGATGTTGAAGAGATTCGCGGCTCTGTTGCCCTCCATTCAGTTCCACATACCGCGTTCCGCGCCAACACTGGCCCGCGAATGCTGGCAATGGGAAGGCTCTCGCGGGAAAAGGGCTTTGATTTGCTGCTGCGGGCTTTTGCCTCGGTTCGACGCGGATTTCCGGATGCCAGCCTTCTGGTTTTGGGCGCGGGATTTGAAGAGCTGAGACTGAAGGCTTTGTGCCACGCGCTGGCGCTCGACTCCGCGGTCCTCTTTGCCGAACCCATTGACCATCCCTGGTCGCTGTTCGCTGCAGCAACACTGTTCGTGCTCCCATCTCGTCACGAAGGCCTTCCCAACGCTCTGTTGGAAGCGGCTTCCGGAGGACTGCCCATTGTGGCCTTGCCGGCCTCAGGAGGCATCGTAGAGCTGCTGCGCGATCAGCCCGGAGTGTGGCTTGCACCTGAAGTCTCCGCCGAGGCGTTGGCCGCCTCTCTGTTTGCCGCTCTCGGTGCCCTCAGGCCCGGCGAAAGATTTGCTCACGCCTTTGTTGAAGAGTTTCGCATCGATCGCGCCATCGCCGCTTATGAAGAGCTGATCGACCGAATGCTTATGCAAAACAAGGACGGCTAACCCCGGCCGCGAAAGCGTGGGTTAAGCTTCCACCGCCTCTTTGTCTGGGCGGCTCGAGTTCGCCAGAGCGCCAAAGTTTCGCGGCATCGCTCGCTCAGGCTCAGTTGTGCGGGCGAAAGCTCCGCCAGCACGCGTTCCACTGAGGTAAATTGCGCGGCATACTCGGTTAGGAATGCATGAAGCTGCGCAACCTGGGCGACGTTGGCAGAGTTGCTATGCACACAGATTGTCCATAGGCCCTTGTTCTTCTTGACGGGCCTCCAAAGCTGCTGCGGAATCCAGGTAATGCCGCCGCGGATAAATGGAACACGCACAAAGCCGTCGGAAAGCGTTTGGATCCCCTCTTTGCGCAGCGCGTAAAGGGTGGCGTTGTCGAACCCGTGACGCGGCGCAACAAAGATCGTGGGATTGAGTCCATGGC
>JBAPYY010000476.1:0-2737 GCA_049284975.1 Occallatibacter sp. | reverse complement strand
CCCTAGAACGCCTTGATTATCTACGAATGCCTGTCGTTCCAGAAGGTTTCGCCTGCAAATCTCCCTTCCCGGAAAAACCTGCTGAGGAAACGCGAAGCCTTGCCAGCGAACCGCACCACCGCTCAACTGGTAACACCCGACGATGCCAACTGACGGGTTGGCTTCAGCCAGTGCTACCATCCTTGCGAGGCAGGTGGGGAATACGGCGTCATCGCCAGAGACAACCTTGCAGTATTTGGCATTGGGCGACATGCGGTTGAAGGCGTTGTTGTGATTATCAATCACAGGGAGAAACGCCTCGTTCGTTATAACTTTGATGCGCTCATCTAAAAGAGCATACTTTTCGGCGATCGCAAGTGTTCCATCTTTACTGCAGTTGTTGACGATTACGTATTCATAGTTCCGATATGTCTGCTGAAGGACGCTTTCAATGCATTCTTGCAAGTACTGAGCGCCGTTGTAGACCGGCGTCAAGACGCTAACCAGTGGTTCCTCTCTGCCAATCATTTTTCAGTTCCTCACTCGCCGAGGCTCTCGCATGCGACCGACTGCATCGAACCAGCTGGGCGGCCTGCGGAATAAAAAGATCGAGAGAATAGCTCGTCGAACTGTTTATCCAGCATCTCCCGGTAAGACTTCACTTTCGATGCCATGCGATCCTTAATATCTTTCTCATTGCTGACCATCCGCTCAAATATGGACAAGAGCGATTGAGGCTCAACGCTTCGGATATCTACGCAGTATTCTTCGAGGCCGAATTCGGTCATTAGGGTACGAACTTTTGGATGATGTGATATTGCAAGTACAGGCTTGTTTAGCAAGTGTGCAAACACCACTCCATGGAAACGGCATGTCACAACATAGTCCATATCGGACATCTGAGATAGGAGCGTGTCGATGCCTTCTATTGGGTCATGCAACACCCAGCGGGGATGATTCCCAGAGAGGTCGTCCGATAGTGCATTCTTTAGGTCCTCAATCGCTTTCGCATCGAAGTTGATGTCAGTGCTGAAGACCCTAACATGACGATGATCTCGCAGAAGTTGCGAACCGAATGCACCCAGCTTTCGCATAAACTCGTCGTACGCCTTCTGATCCTTGTCCCAGTAACGGCGCGGATCGCAATATGCCATAGGGGAGATGCCAACGAGTGTCTCACGCCGTCGCACATTGTGTCTGCCATCAAATCTTCGAATATCGAGGCTGTACACGAGATCGGTGAAAACAAAAGCTTGCCCAGAGAAGCCTATCTTTCGGACGAGCGCCAAGGAGTCGTGATCACGACAAGAGACGTAGTCGGAAAGAAGTAAAGCACACTTTATAAAATAGGCACCCAAAGGGTGCATGAACGGGCCTGCGCCAACATCCACGACGTAGCACTTTGCGCCGGACAACTTGGCCAGAGCGACCCACTTCAGAATTGTATAGGGGTATTTCCACGTCCCTCCCCATGAGTCAAGGAGTTGACCACCGCCGCTAATGACAAGAAGATCTAACGACCGAATCCTGAGAAAGGACCTGATCAGGAAAGAAAGTTCGCAGAAGAGGGTGCGCGGTAAGCCAACCGCGAGTGTGTTGATTGTTCTCAAAACCCGGAAGAGAATGTTACCCTTGCCCAACGCAGCTTTTACTTTGTTCCTAACGCTCACGCGATTGGATGAAGGTTGTTCGTTGAAATCCCATATTTCTCGCCGGATGGGGTAACAAGGGATACCATGACGTGTCTGCGTATCGGATGGATTCATTGAAAGCCCAACTAGTCTAGCGTCGGGCCAACGGATCTTAACGTTGCGCATCATCGCGTCAAGCGTAGCGTCATCTCCAAGGTTTCCGCCACCCAAGTGATCCAAAAGAGCAATTGTCGGACTCGACTTCATCACGTCCTTCCTCGTGGGATCCAAAGCGTTACGTACACCGTTTGCCGCTCCTAAACATGCGCGACGAGAGTACAGTTGCGATCCTCTTCAGAAATCGCAGTAGCAGACAGTGACCACTGAATACAGAAGGTCGGGTCGTCAAAGCGCACACCCCGGAACGCGCCTGTGAACCAATAGTTATAGATTAGAGACGGTACCCTGTGTTCTTTAGAATTCGATCGCCTATTCTGGTCTAAGGGCAGACCAGCGTATTCTCTTCGCAAGCGTTACTTGGATCTGCGCTATATTACCCTTTCCCCGGTAACCTCGCATGAAGAGCTTCCTCTTCGCCGCTGCTACCTGAATCATTCGCAACAGATTCACCGCTTGTCCCGACTCGTACTTCTTTCGCCGCTCCATCGCGCAATGCATCCCGTGCGCCCCCAATAGTCTCCAACTTAAGCATCGCCCTATCACAGTTCCTGATCCATGAATCCCTTAACTCTCGAATTTCATTCTGAGCCCGCTTTGCGAGATTACGGCCAAACAGCGGCACCATCCACGCATATCTCAATTGCAAACGGGGCTCAACCAGTTTGCCCTGAAGCTGCGCCGCCAGTGAATTCAACCCCGCGACGAGGTCTGGTCGCTCCGGATAAAAGACAGGGTACCAACGCTGAAGGAATGCAAGGCAGGCTTTTCGGACCCGTTGGCTTTCTTCAAGCGAACTGAGATATTGGATGTGCAATTTTAATGATAGGAGCTGTGAGTCCTTCTTTTTGTCTGAGTTGCGAAGGTAGCTAAGTTGTGTGGGTCCTGATCTCCGCCAATACGTTTTAGCTCCCTGCACAAAGCGAATGTTGTCACAAGCTAGCATAACG
>JBAPYY010000475.1:0-3183 GCA_049284975.1 Occallatibacter sp. | reverse complement strand
CCTAGACCCTCCGTCTCTTCGGCGGACGGCAGCCGTTGTGCGGCACCGGCGTCACGTCGCGGATGGTCTTCACTTCGATGCCAGCGGCAGCCAACGCGCGGATAGCCGACTCGCGGCCCGAACCCGGACCGGCGACGCGAACATCCACCGCGCGCAGGCCGTGATCGCGGGCAGCGCTGGCGGCGTTTTGCGCTGCCTGCTGCGCCGCAAACGGAGTACCCTTGCGCGAACCGCGGAAGCCCAGCGAACCCGAGCTCTTCCAGCTCAGCGTGTTGCCCACCGGGTCGGTGATGGTGACGATGGTGTTGTTGAACGAGGCCTGAATGTGCGCAATGCCGAACGGCACATTCTTGCGCTCGCGCTTTTTGAACTTCTTGTTCTTGGCGGCCTTGCCGGCGCCGGCTTTCTGCTCTGGTTTGGCCATTAGGTTTTGCCCGTCGCTTTCTTCTTGCCGGCAACTGTGCCCTTGCGCGGGCCCTTGCGAGTGCGGGCGTTGGTGTGGGTACGCTGTCCGCGGACCGGCAACGAACGCCGGTGACGCGTGCCGCGATAGCTCTGGATGTCGATCAGACGCTTGATGTGCATCGAGACGTCCTTGCGCAGGTCGCCCTCGACATTCCCTTCGTCTTCAATCACCTGGCGGATACGGTTGACCTCGTCTTCGCCCAGATCCTGGACCTTCTTGAAGGGATCGACATTCGCCTTCTCCAGAATCTTGAGCGCACGCGGATCTCCGATTCCGAAGATGTATGTGAGCGCGATCCGTGCCTGCTTGTTGCGGGGCAGATCGACGCCAGCAATACGTGCCATGTTGGTTCCTTTGCTGCTGCGGTTGTGTGCCCCCGGCCTCAACCGGTTCGCACGGTGTGTGCTTCTTGCTCCCAGAGGTTCATCGCAAGCCTTGACTCAAGCTAACTAGCCTCTTTACCAGTGATCAGTTGTCAGTTTCCAGTCTTCAGTTCAAAACCCCATTTGCGGCGGTCTTTAACTGAGAACTGAAAACGGATGACTGACAACTCTCGTGGAAGCTTCCACGTGTACCAGGCTCGCTTAGCCCTGGCGCTGCTTGTGCTTTGCGTTCTCGCAGATCACCCTGACCACTCCCTTGCGGGTGATGACCTTGCACTTTACGCAAATCTTCTTTACCGATGCACGGACCTTCATTGTTCTGTTGCCCTTCCTTGAAACTCAGCTGCTAGCTTCTAGCTGCCAGCTCTTAGCCTGTTGTTGCCGCGCAAGCTTCATCAGTCACTCAAAAAAGCTGGAAGCTAGAAGCTAACGGCTACTTATACCGGTACACGATTCGTCCGCGATTCAGGTCGTAAGGACTCAGTTCCACGGCCACGCGGTCGCCAGGCAGGATACGAATGAAGTTCTTCCGCATCCGTCCCGAAACATGGGTCAGCACCTCGTGATTGTTCTCGAGCTTGACCTTGAACATCGCATTGGGCAGTGTCTCTGTGACCACCGCCATGACCTCAATCGCGTCTTCCTTCGACAAACCGCATCCAATTCCGCCGGCGCGCCATACGCCTCCGGCCTGTTATGACCGAGTACTAATCGGTTAAAACCCTGGCTCCGGTAGCGGTCACCGCCACCGTGTGCTCAAAATGAGCGCTCATGCTGCCGTCTTTGGCCACCGCCGTCCAGCCATCGCCCAGCACTTCCACATCCGGCTTTCCGGCGTTCACCATCGGCTCGATGGCGATCACCATGCCCACCTTCAACTTCATCCCGCGGCCACGCTCGCCGAAGTTCGGCACCTGCGGATCTTCATGCATGTGGACCCCGATTCCGTGACCCACAAAATCCCGCACTACCGAGAAGCCTTCCGCTTCCACCACATCCTGCACCGCCGCGCCCACATCGCCCAGCGTCGCACCCGGCTTGACCGCGGCAATCCCGGCGTGCAGCGACTTTTCCGTCACTTCCAGCAGCCGCGCCGCACCGGCGTCGATGGAACCCACCGGCACCGTGATGGCCGCGTCTCCGTAGTAGCCGTCCACAACCGCGCCGAAGTCCACCGAAACAATGTCCCCTTCCTTGAGGACCCGTTTGGCGGAGGGGATGCCGTGCACCACTTCGCTGTTGACTGAGGTGCAGAGCACGCAGGGAAAGCCGTGATAGCCCTTGAATGCGGCCTTCACACCCAGTTCGTCGAGCCGCGCCTGCGCAGCTTTTTCGAGATCCAGAGTCGTCGCGCCTGGCTTGACCTTCGCGCGCACCAGTTCCAGCACCTCGCGAACCACCCGGCCCGCGCGGCGCATCTTCTCAATCTCCTGCGACGACTTCAGTACAACAGCCAACGAAAACCAGCTTTCAGTAGTCAGTTGTCAGTTATCAGTTTGGAGTCCCGCCGCTAGCAGCGAAACTGACAACTGAAAACTGACGGCTGATCACTCGCCTATCACGCACAAACCCGCCGTTCGGCTACGCTATCTGCGTAACCGCTCGACGGCGGCGACAATTCCGGCCGCAATCTCGCGAATCGGCCGGTCTCCATCCACTTCCGCAAAGCGTCCCACGGCCCTGTAGTGTTCGACAACCGGCGCAGTCAGTCCCGAATAAGCGCGCATGCGCTCCTTGAAGACCTGCTCCGTGTCATCGGCTCGCTGGACCAGCGCCGCACCTTCAATGTCGCAAAACCCGTCCCGCTTGGGCGGATTCATGTAGACGTTGTAGATGGACGCACAGACAGGACAATTCCTGCGCCCCGTAATCCGGCGCAGTAATTGATTATAGTCCACTTGGATGCTTACGGCAATCACCGGCAGAGCGCTGCCTTCGGCGGCCAGCCGGCCGTCGAGCCAGTGGGCCTGCCCCAGGGTGCGTGGAAACCCGTCCAGGATGTATCCGTTCCCTGCGTCCGGCTCCTTGAGACGTGCCGCCACCATCTCGTTGACCAGGGAATCGGGCACCAGTTCCCCGCGTCCCATCAACTCCTTGGCTACCTTGCCCAGCGGCGTTCCCTTGGCCACATTGGCACGCAACAAGTCCCCGGTAGAGATCTGTGGAATGCCCCACAGCTTCACCAGTTCCTTGGCTTGGGTGCCCTTGCCCACCCCCGGCGCGCCCAGTAAAAGAATCGGGCCGGGAAGGGTTTTTGAACCCGTTTCCCGGCCCTGTTCGACTGCGAGCATAGATGAAGACATTACCAGGTTTTCCTTCCGCGTATGCGACCGG
>JBAPYY010000474.1:0-3111 GCA_049284975.1 Occallatibacter sp. | reverse complement strand
ACGCCATGTTGCAGTCGACGATGGTGCCGTCGGGCCGCCAGGTATAGACCGCCGCCAGATTGCGCTCAAAGAGCCGGCGATACCTTGATTCCAGTTGCAGCTCATTTTCAAACCGCATTCGAATGGTCGCGGTCTGCTTGCGCACGGTTCGCCTCAGCAATGTCACCCAGACTAGCGGCGCGACCACACACAAGCCCATGCCGCCCAAAATGGCCAGCCCAAGCCTGAGCGTCAACCAGCCGAAGCCTCCCTGCACTACCATGTCCGCCGGCGAATCAATCAGGATCAGAAGCGATTCGGGCCACTCTGGGTTTCCGCTCCGGATCAATGCAAGGCCAGTCAGCTCCAAAACAGAATTGCGCTGGAGGCCAACCGTCTCGCGTGTGGTATCGCTTCGCAGCAGAACAGCGTTAAAACGTTGTCCTCCATCCTGGAGTTCGTAGACGAACTCTATTTCATTGGCGCTCTGACTGATCAAGCGCGCCTTCAAATGCACTCGCCTTCCGTCGAGAGAGCGCTTGACCACCTCCGCCGCCGTCAGCTCGAGTGGCACGATGGTACCGGCGTTCGACTGGACCGCGGCCAGGCGCACTGCGGAATCCGACAACTCCAGGCCAAACATTCCATGGCTCGGGAACCCAATCGCGTCCACTGTACTCCCGGTGTGGACGGTAGCAGTCTTCATGGTTCTCACAAACAGCATGCCCGAGTTGTCCTTGATGGAGAACAGTCCCGGAGACTGCCACGTCACCATACCGCGAACATGAATCTGGCGCACGAAGCGCTGATCTGCTTCCTGGGGGCGCAGGTCTTCAATGGCAATGGGCGATGAGGAAAAGGAAAGCTGCAAAGGGGGTGTTTCAACTTGGATATCTTCCAGGCTCTCAACGAAAAGCTGCGCCCCTTCGCGTTTCTTTGTTGCATCGTTGATGTGCTGCCCGACAACGCCTTTCGCCTTCACTGTGGCGCCGATAAGGCTTTGCGCGGCCGGGCTATCCGGCTGAGGTACGACCAACCACACCAATTTTTCCCCATCGAATACGCGGAAACAGACGCGCGACCAATCGTTGTAGCACGGATGCAGCACGCCTTCGGTGACCACCCGATGACTTTCCGCCGCTCCGGCGTCGAGCTCGGCGATGCTTCTCTGCTCTGGATTCGGGAGTACTCCGCGGCCCAGAACAAAGATCCTGGCCTGAGCGATGGCCGTACCGTTGTTCCCCGCCGTCGAAATGCCGTCCACGCGAATGCGCGTGCCGGTAGGATACTTTGCGCTTGAGCCGTGAACATCGATAAAGGTTGTGCCGGTTTGATCCTGTATAAACAGAAGACCCCACTCCGGATCGGAATACGTAATCACGGCTTCAAGCTCGATCGGGTACGCATTGGCGGCTTCGGTCTTGCTTAGGAGGAAAACCTCCTGCACCGTGCGCAGGGGAGGCCGGCGACCAGAGGAATCGTGCGCCTGCGACAAGGCGAGACATGGAAAGAGCACGAGAATCGCGACACAGCGCAGAGCAAGGGCGCACGGGCCCCGCCTCTCTCTTGCGGGGCTTTTTGTCTCCATGCGCATACCCGCAACCAGCTTTCTGGGTCAATCAGGAGCGCTGCTCCAACCTATTCTGCCTTTCCTGCCTAGGCTTATTAGGGGTATATCTGACTGGACGAGAAAGGTCCGCTGCTTCGAGGTAAAGTGGGTTTAGAAACGCGTCTTCTCGCCCTCGACTTGCCATATTTCACAATCCAGGCTCACCCTGCCTCAATCGGCCCCTGCCGCAAACTGCGCGCCCGATGGCTCAGCTTTGAGCCGGGATTTTCATTTTGAAACCCGAATCACGCAGGTTAAGCCGTTCCAAGTTGGCTTTGCAATACAACTGTTGTGCAATGCAAAATGCAATCAGACCGTCCAGACGACCAAGCCTCCACGCTTACTCCTATCGCTTTCCGCCAAAGTGATCGGACCCGGCGTTTCTAACCCGATAGGAAAGTCCGTCACCAGCTGGTATACGCTTCAGCCAGATCGTCGTTGCCCCTATTTGACCCGTCAGCTCAAGGTTATGCAAACAACGGCTGCCCAAGATTCCGTCCTAGACGGTCCGATCTTTATTGAAAGCAGACCATCTGGTGCAAGCCCAGGTGCTCGGCCTGCGGGGCATCCCTATAAATCCAGTATTCTCGGAGCGATCGATCTAGCACGCCAAACGATTTTCCACGCGCGGTTGTAGTCGATTCTGTAGCTGTCAGATCCTCAGGATTCGACGCGGCTGGGCTTTTTAGTCGGGGAAATGTTGCTGTAAGCTATTGATTATATTGGTCGGGGAGAGAGGATTTGAACCTCCGACCCCCTGGTCCCGAACCAGGTGCTCTACCAGGCTGAGCCACTCCCCGAACCTCTTCGATTCTATCGTACTTGCGCGATTCTCGCTGGAGGGATTGGGGTGAGGGAGGGCACGGGCCGCAATCTTGTGAAAGCGGGCACCGGAAGAGCCTCATGCAAGAATGACACTGGCCGCATGCCGCGCGCTCACATCGCTCTCTGAGCGCCAAGGGGCCTGAGCGCTGGCGGGGTCTGAGGGCCAAGGGAGCGTGAGGGCCAAGGGAGAAACAATATGAGCGAATTGATTCTTGAGCCGCTCCGCACCGCGGTGGTCGTGATCGACCTGCAGAAGGGCATCGTGGGATTTCCCGGAACGCCCCACTCGCCGCAAAGCGTCATCGCCAATGCCGTTGCCCTGCTCGAAGCGGCGCGGGATGCGGGCGCGCAGCCGATCCTGGTGCACGTGGGCCGCTCTGCCAATGGGCGCGATGGCCTGAATGTGACGAGCGATCAGCCCATGCGCGCCGGCGGCGCGCTGCCGCCCGATTGGAGCGAGCTGATTCCCGAACTCGACCGCCATCCTAATGACATTGTGATTCTCAAGCGGCAATGGGGCGCGTTTTTTGGGACCGATCTCGAGTTGCAGTTGCGGCGGCGCGGGCTCAATACGATTGTTCTATGTGGCATCGCGACGGCGATCGGAGTGGAGAGCACGGCTCGCGATGCCTACGAGCGGGGATTCGAGCAAGTGTTCGCCGAGGACGCGATGACCGGGCGCGAAGCGGAAAGCCACG
>JBAPYY010000473.1:0-1679 GCA_049284975.1 Occallatibacter sp. | reverse complement strand
GGCACTTGACCACGTTGGCGATGTAAACCTCTTCGCGCCGGAGTCCCATGGCGGTGATCATGTTGTTGAGCAGTTGCCCGGCCTTGCCGACAAATGGCAGCCCTTGCGCGTCTTCGTCCGCGCCGGGGCCTTCGCCGACAAACATCAGGCGCGCGGCGGGCGAGCCATCGCCGAAGACAAGCTTGTTGCGGCCTTTGTGGAGCGCGCAGCGAGTGCAGTCGCCGATCTCATCGCGGATAAGTTGAAGAGCGGCGGCGCGATCTGCTGCGGGAACTGCATCTGAAATGGCGGGAGCTGAGGGAAACGGCTTGCGGGTTGGAATCGGCTGATCCTCCGAGGCGTGCGGTGAATCCCAGGTCTCAGAATCGAGACCTGGGCCACCCGATGTTTCTGTCTGGGCGGCTAATTTTGCAAGCAGCGCAGGGTCGACAGGACGGCGGTAGAATTCGGTGAAGCCAAGATCGCGATAGAAGCGGATGCGGGCTGTGAGAGCCTGGCCGGTTGCGGAATCAAGCGATTGCGCCAACTTCATACTCCACTTTCAAGTCCGCCGGTTGCGCCGCTCTGCGACTCGCAGGCCTTCACGCAGCTGCAGGCGCAGCGTTCAAGGTCGCAAGGATGCCGCTTGAAAAGATTCGCGGCAATGAAAGAGACAGGAAAAAACTAATTGGCCAGTATGGGAACCGCCGGGCCGTCCACCGCTGGCTTGACCACCGGCGCCTCGCCTTTGACGTAGGATATTTTGCCCGCGTCGATCTCGTCCTGAGCGATGCGGCAGGGTTTGGTGGAATGAGTGGAGACCAGGGCGCGGGATCCGTTCTGCAACTGTCGAGCGCGGCGGGCAGCCACCATTACCTTGCGGTAGTTCGAGTCGAAGCCGGTTTCAATCGTCATTGGGGTTCCTCCTTGTCGTCAACGGAGTCCTCCTCATCGGAGTCCTCCAAGAAAGGCAATTCTCTCTGGCCTTTGGAGTTGAGAAGCCCAAAGGCCTCGAGCACGGGTTTAAGCCTATCCTGCGAGTTCGCTTGCAGGCAACCCGCAGCCACCTCCAACACCCGGCGCGAACGATAAGCAATCGGCTCATCGTTGCGATAGAACCGTTCGGCCTGCACGATGGCTTCCAGTTGAGCCACCGCCCGGTCAAGAGTGTCGTTGACCAAAATATAGCCGTATTGGCGATAATTCTCAATCTCCTTGCTGGCTTCCCCCAGGCGGCGGTAGACCTCTTCCTCATTTACCACGCCCTCGGCACGGCTGCGATTGCGCAGTCGCGTGCGCAGCACCCGGGGGTTCGGCGGCAGCACAAAAATGCTCACAGCCTCCGGCATGGTAGTGCGCACCTGCGCCGCGCCCTGCACGTCAATGTCGAGCACCAGGTAGTGGCCATCGCGGCGCGCCTGTTCAAGCGAACTGCGCGCCGTGCCGTAGTAGTTGCCGAAGACCTCCGCGTGCTCCAGAAACTTTCCATCCGCGAGCATCCGCTCAAACTCCTCGCGAGTGGTGAAGTGATACTCGCGCCCATCCTGCTCAGAGCCGCGCGGAGCACGCGTGGTCCAGGAGACGGAAAATTCTATTCCGCTCAACTGCTTGCGCACCTCGTTCACCAGCGTGCTCTTGCCCGAGCCCGAAGGCGCCGAAATGATAAAGAGAATTCCTGCCACGTTGCGATTGTCCTCTTG
>JBAPYY010000472.1:0-2255 GCA_049284975.1 Occallatibacter sp. | reverse complement strand
ACATAGTTTCTCCTACGACTGCTTTAGAAATTCGTTAACAAACCCGATGTCGCTTTTTTGAAGATCCTCAAACTTTCCTTCAATCACCACATTGCCCTGATCGAGCAGAGCCAGGCGATCGGCAATGGTTCTCGCACTGTGCATATCATGAGTCACAACAATGGATGCCATATGGCGTTCCCGCTGGAGTTTGAGTATCAGGTCATCGATTTCTCCTGAACTAATGGGATCGAGACCGGCTGTCGGTTCGTCGAGAAGCAGAATCTCAGGCTCAAGCGCAAGAGCACGCGCCAAGCCCACGCGCTTCTGCATTCCGCCTGAAATATCGGAAGGAAGCTTTCTGAAGTCGCCTGCCATGCCGACTTCTGCAAGCAATTGCTTCACCCGGTCGCCGCGGTCAGAACGGGACATATCTCTTCTGTGATGCTCCAGCGGGAAGGCCACATTCTCAGCGATGGTGAGCGAATCGTAGAGCGCTGCATGTTGAAAGAGAAAGCCGATCTTCTTCCTGATCTTGCCCAGTCGGTCAATGTCAAGACCGGCGATGTTTTGGCCATGAATGGAAACCGACCCTGAATCAGGTGTTTCGATGCCGATAATCAGCCGCAGCAGAACACTTTTTCCAGTGCCGCTGCGTCCAAGCACGGCCAGAGTCTCTCCACGGTTGACGCTCAAATTGATTCCGTCTAGAACCTGGTGGATCCCGAAGGCCTTGCGTAAATTCTCAATGGCGACAACAGGCACATCGCCGTCGTTCTCGGTTCGGTCTTGCATCATCGCAATGTCAAAGGCTGTGGCCATTTTTATCTCACTAAAGCTGCATCAACAGTTAAAGGCTAAGGAAAAACAACGAGGATAAACTTCACCAGCACCACGTCAGTCAGAATAAGAAAGAGTGAGCCGAGCACAACCGAATTTGTTGCCGCACGGCCCACGCCCTCAGCTCCGCCGCGTGTGCGCATTCCTTGAAAGCACGCAATAAGCCCGATGACCAAACCATACGCAGCAGTCTTGAATGTCTGCGGCAGAAAAGCACTGAAGGTTGCGCCCTTGAAGCCGGCCTGAATGAACTGGTGAAACGAGAGCGGCTCAACGAGCGTTTGCGCAAACCAGCCCGTTAGAAGTGCACACGCGTCGGTTCCGAGGGTTAAAAGAGGCAGCATGAGAATGCAGGCCAGGATGCGCGTCGCAGCGAGGAGCCTGTATGGGTTGATAGCGCAGGCTTCGATGGCGTCAATCTGCTCAGTCACCTTCATCGACGCCAGTTCTGCGCCAATTCCTGCGCCCACACGCCCGCATACGACCAGTCCGGTGATAATAGGACCCATTATCTGAATAACGGAATAGACGAGGGTCGCAGGAAACATCGATTTGGCGCCAAATCGACTCAGACTGTAGCGTGCCTCCATGGAGATGACCACGCCGATGGCTGCGCCGGCCATCGCCACCAAGGGCAAAGATTTCGATCCAACCTCATCGAGTTGTCGAATCAACTCGCGCCACTCGTATGGCGGCGTCACAGCAGCTTTGAGAACATTCCAGGAAAAGATGCCCACGCTGCCAAACCACTCAAAGAAGCCTTCGGCCAGGCTCATGACGGCGGCGATAAAGGAGGACACGGGAGTGCTCAACCGGTCCGGCAGCGTCGGGTTGGTGGAAGGGACGGTAATGAATCCGCTATCGCTCAATGATTTGGCCCAGGGTCTGGTGCACCGTGCTTATTGTTGAGATGCATGCGTGATAACAGGGAGTGGGGTCCGCTATAAAGGAACTCGAGGGCAACGTTCTCTCCGGCAAATGCCAACAGACTGTAGTTGCCCTCGCGGAATGCATCTTTGGCGTCGAAGCGGCCGGGGTACCAACCGTAAGTGGCAGTCATGGTTCCCGCATACGGCCCAACCAGCGCAGGGATGGAAAAGACACGGTGGCCGTCTTCGCCGCGGCGCGCCGTCAAGGCGGAGACTAGGGCATGGCGCATTCTCGGAAATATGCCGTAGCACTCGCACCGATAATACATTGCATCTTCCCTGAAGGCTTCTGACAGTCCATAGCGCGTTGATGTGGCCACCACTGCAATGCCGTAGTCCGAACCGAATCGCCTGGAGTAACCCGCAACACCTTGATTCCACTCGGGAGGTTCATTACTGAACTGGTTAATGCCCGCGCCGAACGCAGCGCCGACAATAGGGTAAGGACCGAAGGAGTCGAAAGCGTAGTTGACGATCTTGGTCTTTTCGGTCGGACGCACGTATGTC
>JBAPYY010000471.1:0-2626 GCA_049284975.1 Occallatibacter sp. | reverse complement strand
AAGGCGGTCGCCAGGACAATCTCCTCGTCCGGATCGCACTGCGAGCGATAGAATCCGGCCGCTGGCTTGGGCTCGCGGAAGATGTCGGTGACGCCGTGGTAGCAGATGCGGTCACCGGAGCCAAAGTCACTGTGGGTGTTGTAGTCGAAGGCGCACCACCCGATGCCCCCAGCGTACTGCGGATCGGAGGCCAACTGGTCATGCGTGCGCGCGTGGCGGATGGTGTGTTCGCGCAGGCGCTCGACGTTATCGATGGTCTTGGTGGGGAAGGTGTGGCCCACGAATTCGGTATTGAGATAGAGAGGATGATTGGGCGCCTTGAGCGGCCAGCCGAAGTCGTTCATGGTGAAGACATCTTCGAGGAACTCAGACTCCTGGAAGTAGCGGATGCCGCCGGTCTGGCGCGTAGGATCGAGCTTGTGAGCCATGGCGTTTGTGCGGGTATAGAAGCCGTGGTTGTCGAGCGACTCGTTGATGCGCACACCCCAAAGAATGATCGATGGGTGGTTCCAGTCGCGGCGAATCATGCGGCTCACGTTATCGACGGAGATATCCTGCCAGGGCAGATCGCCAATGTGCTGCCAGCCGGGAATCTCTTCGAGTACAAGCAGGCCGATCTCGTCGCAGGCATCGAGGAAGTGGCGCGACTGCGGGTAGTGGGAGGTGCGCACGATGTTGCACTGGAGGTTCTTGCGGAGGATGACAGCATCCTGGTGCTGCACGCGGGCCGGCATGGCCTGGCCTACCCATGGAAAGGTCTGGTGGCGGTCGAGGCCGCGCAGCTTGATGATCGTGCCATTGAGCGAGAAGCCCTGCGGTGTAAAGCGCGCCTCGCGGAATCCGATGCGGCGCGTGTCGTGGTCGAGCAGATGGTCGCCGCGCAATAAGCGAACTTCAACTCGGTAGAGCTTGGGCGAACGAAGATTCCAGAGATCAATGGCGCCGAGATTGTCAAGGTGAAGGGTGCGTGGCGAGTTTTCGCCGGCCGGCAAATCCTGCCTGGACTTGGCGAGAAGCTTATCGCCGTCGTAGAGCGCGGCTTCCAAACTGAGCCCGCTTTCCATTGTTTTGTTGGCGCCCGTCAGGAAGCACAGCACATCGACAGTCGGATGACCGGAGAGTACGGCCCTGGGCTGCGCAAAAATATTTTCAATGAAAGTCGGAGAAACGATGCGCAGGGAGACTTCGCGGTAGATGCCGCCGAACGTAAGGTAGTCCACTTCATAGCCAAAGGGCGGAATGTCGGGCCGCTCGCTTGAGTCCACTTCGACTGCCAGAATGTTCTCGCGGTCGAAGTCGATATGCGGGGCGAGTTCAAAGGAGAAGGGCGTGAAGCCGCCTTTGTATTCGCCCAGATACTCGCCGTTAAGCCAGACCTTGGAGGCTGTCATCACGCCTTCAAAGTCAACGAAGACACGCTGGCCGCGCGCAGAAGCGGGCAAGCGGAAGCGGCGGCGATAGACGGAGACAAACTCGTAAGACTTTTCGTCGAAGCTGTGCCACGGCTCGCGGAGATTGGTGTGGGGCACGGTGACGCGAGTAAATCCCGAGTCATCGAAGTCGCGGGCATGGGCCGCGTCTGAAGCGGTCGGACTGAAACGCCAATTGCGGTTGATAGGCAGCACCATTCGCCCCGTTGCTTCAGGAGCAGGTTCGGCGGCATAGCCAGGCAGGCCCGAGGCGACTGTTGCGCCGGCAACAATCGTGCCTGTGGTCTTGAGAAAATCGCGACGATCCATGTGTCTCCTTCATCCGCAAAAGTGCGTGAACAGCGGCGGCGGCTCATCAATGCCGTGCGGATGGACCGGCCTTTTCTGTATAAACAAACTGTTGAACCTCCGCCCGTTCCTTGTCGATTTCGGCCAGGTGCTCCGCGCGAAGTTTCTCGTAGACCTCGAATTCCTTTTGCGCGCGGTCCTTTTGCCCGACGTGAACATAGTCAGTCCCCAGCCGGTAATGCGCATCGGAAAGATTCGGGTCCAGTTCCAGCGCGCGCACATACTCTGGAATTGACTTTTCATACTCATGCTGGTCGGCGTAGATGTCACCCAACTGTACATAGGCCTCGGCGAGCTTGTCATCCAGAGCGATCGCCTTTTTCAGCAGTAATTCGACCGCCTGAAGGTCCACGCTGTCGTCTCCCACACGTTTTCCTTTCCACAAACTCAGCGCGTAATAATACTGGGCCAGCGCGTCGTTGGGTTTCAGCTCGGCATAACGCTGGAATCTCTGGATTACCTCTCCAGCCTGACTTGGAGAACTGTCATAGGCTTTGGAGAGAAAGAGGTAACAACGCGCGTCTGAGGGGTCAAGGTCAGCAGCGGCTAGCAAAGCCTTGACCGCCTCTTCGTACTTTCCCCGCAAGTCAAGAGTCATTCCCAGACCGATCATCAGCCGGGGAGAGCTCGGATAACGCCGGGTCGCTTCCTGGAAGACTTCGATAGCCGGTTCATAGGTTCTGTGGAGAAGCAGCTCGCTTCCCCAATCGAAGAGGTTGTCCTCGCTGGGATCCAAGTGAGCCGCAGTCTCAAACTCGTTGGCTGCCGCGATGTACTTTTCGTCTTTCTCTTCGATCTGGCCGAGCAGGTTGTGCAGTTCGCCGGTGTTCTTGGCTGGCAATATGCTC
>JBAPYY010000470.1:0-2146 GCA_049284975.1 Occallatibacter sp. | reverse complement strand
GGTTTGAGGTGTTGGTGCAACTGGTAATGGCCGCAATCACCACCGAGCCGTGGTCAAGATATGGATCTGGATCGACGCCGAAACGGCCCCTGACAGTAGTGCTCACCTTAAACGCTTTGTCATCCTGAGCGACCGAAGCGCCAGCGAGGGAAGTCGAAGGACCTGCGGTTGGGGTTTTTATTGCCGCATCCGTAACCGCCTCCCGCTCCCACGTAGCCGCCATGCGTGTACCCAGAGGCTTGGCCGTGGGCGAAAGCAACCCTGGCAATTGCTCGGCGAAACTGGCCGCCGCATCGCGCAGCAGCACGCGGTCCTGCGGGCGTCTTGGCCCGGCCACGCTCGGCTCCACGGTGGCCAGATCCAACTCGAGTGTTTGCGTGTACTCCGCCGCCGGTGAGCTGGCCGTGTGAAACAAACCCTGTTCCTTGTAATAAGCCTCGACCAGCGCAATCTGCTCTTCGCCGCGCCCGGTAAGTCGCAGATAACGCAGTGTTTCCTCGTCCACCGGGAAGATGCCGCAGGTGGCCCCGTATTCCGGCGCCATATTACTGATCGTCGCCCGGTCGGCCAGCGGCAACGCGGCCACGCCGGGGCCGAAGAACTCGACAAATTTACCCACCACACCCAGCTTGCGCAGCGCCTGGGTAATGGTCAGCACCAGATCGGTAGCCGTGGTTCCTTCTTTCAATTTGCCGGTCAGGCGGTAGCCAACCACCTGCGGCACCAGCATGGAAACCGCCTGGCCCAGCATGGCCGCCTCGGCCTCGATGCCGCCCACGCCCCAACCCAGCACGCCCAAGCCGTTAATCATGGTGGTGTGAGAGTCAGTGCCTACCAGCGTGTCAGGGTACGCCGTCAACTCGCCGCCAATTTCGGCCGTGAAGACCACTCTCGCCAGATACTCGAGATTCACCTGGTGGCAGATACCCATCCCCGGCGGAACAGCAGAAAAGTTCCTGAAGGCCGTCTGGCCCCACTTCAAAAATGCATACCGCTCGCGGTTGCGCTGGAACTCCAACAGCGTGTTAGCGTCGAAGGCGCCAGCCGTTCCAAACTCGTCCACCTGTACTGAGTGGTCTATCACCAGCTCAGCGGGAACCAGCGGATTCACCCGCTCCGGATCGCCTCCCAGAGTTTTGATGGCATCGCGCATCGCGCCCAGATCCACCACTGCGGGCACACCCGTAAAGTCCTGCATCAGCACGCGCGCCGGCATATAGGCAATTTCCCGGCTGGGCTCGGCCTTGGCGTCCCACTTGGCCAGAAACTCAATGTCGCCCGCCGTTACATTCACGTCATCCTCGCGGCGCAGCAGGTTTTCAAGCAGAATCTTCAGGCTGAAGGGCAGCCTGCTCAGGTTGAAGCCGCGCGCGTCCAGCGCCGGCAAGCGATAGATTGTATAAGAGTTATTGCCGGATTTCAGCGTAGCCCGGCTGGAAAAACTGTTCATAGCGGAATGACCTCTCTTGTCCGCGCACAGGCGGATGCACTTTGCAAAATATAGGTGCCCCAGGTGCCTCGCATTTGGGCACCTGGGAAACTGCGACTCGACGCAAATAGATTACTCAGCGAGAGGGGTTGCGTCCACGGTCGGGCCGGCCTCGGCGGAAGCGTCTGAGCGCGGGCGTTCCTTTTGCCGGGTTGGCGATGCGGCTGCGCATAGTTTCAACCAAATTTTAGCTCGAAACGAGGCCGCGAGGAAACTGATAATTGCGACAGAATCACAGGCCAACTACGCTTTTGTTTCCCCTGCTGTTACAAAGTCGAAACAATTGGCGCAGGCGACCAAAAATAAATCTACGCAGCCGGTCAACTTTCGACCAGGAACCGTGTCTACACGGTCAAGAGAATGGCAGCATTGGAACCGCTCCCGATTTTTCGGTCAGGCTGCGTTCCGTGCCAGACTCCCCCTATATCAGACCATTCGTAGCGGAAAACAGATTCAGGAGAAACAGAGAGGCTTCCGACATGAACTTCAGTACGCACGGCAAACATTTGCCCATCTCGTTCGTTTCCTTCGCAGCCGCCGCGTTGTTGGCCACAGGCTGCGGCAGCAACAACACGGTTAGCAACCCGGTCACGCCACCAGCTGTAACCGGTGCGGCATTCGTTGTAGGCACCGACGCCCCCATGGCAAGCGTTGTTT